>CBDUIU010000685.1:0-2965 GCA_965367335.1 uncultured Saprospiraceae bacterium | reverse complement strand
GTGGCTTACTTTCTGGTCTTTTTCTGTTTAGCCTGGTTTGGATTTCTATTCGTATGGTATGCATTAGCTATTGGCGGTGGTGCACCGTTGATCTTTAAGCTTTTCCCTTTAATCCACGTCGGGGTTGGTGTTTACCTGGCTTATTACACCGCCTGTCTATTCTTTAACCACAGCTATGTAGACATCAGCAACAACTACCTCACGGTAACCCATAAACCGATTCCCTGGTGGCGTGGTAATAGAGACATTCCCATCAGTGATATTCAACAATTATATGTCAAGGAAAATAAATCCAGGAATAAAAACGGAACGAGCTACACCTATGAATTACGCGCTAAAATGAAGGATAACAGCGATCAATCCATCATGGCGGTGGATGGGCTGGAGAGTCAGCAACTTCTGCAGATCGAAGAGCACCTGGAGCGTTTTATCGGGATAACGGATCAGCCAATGAGAGGCGAGTATGGTAAAAAAGTAATCATTAGTGCTGCCACCGATATCCAGCCCCGAACTCATCGAAGGGATTTTTCGGATTCCACCCTCAGTCCTGTTTATCATACACAGCATGGTGATGTACTGGAGCTCAAAAATATTTCATATGATGTAGGTGGGGTAACCCAATATGATTGGAAAGATGGCAATTCGGATAAGCAGCTTCAGTTGTTAGAGGAGAGAGAGGAAGAGAAACTGATTTACCTTTCACAAAACCAGGCGATCCTAAAAGCCTATCAGGAAAAATCACTAAGCTTGGCAGAGAGTCAGGGCTTAATGTTTGACCCTCGTCAACCCTTAACTTCTTTGATCCTAAATAATGATAGCTATAACCTACAGCAACATCAGCAGGGCCGGGCTTTTATGGCAAATGTATCCGGATCGGTAGAATTAGAACAATGGTGGTATCTCTCATCGAACGGTCAGTTAACTCTGCGTATCTTAAACCAAGACGGCATGTTGCGCTTCTTTCTGGGCGAACAACTACTTGCCAACGACTTTGAACCTCAGTTAGATTTGGATCAGCTGCCTGAAAAAGAGGAAGAATTTCGGGGAAGAGAAAAAGGATGGGATGAGGGCGATTTAGTTTAAGTACAGACAGACGAACAAGCAAAAATTACATTTTCTTTCCTTCTTTAATCACATCCGTTAATGATGCTCATCACCCCGATGATAGTTAACGAGTAGTGTAATTTTACTATGGATACTTTCTTTTTAGTTGCCGATTATCTCTAAATGATAAAAACGTGCTAGAATTTTCCTCTTACTGTTAATAATGTGAAGGACTTTTAAATCTGTTTTCAGCATCTTTAGCTTATTCAAAAGGAAATCCTTCAAAATCTTCAAAAACTTCAAATCATGAAACAGATCATTTCCATTCTTGCACTGGCATTCTTTTGTTTTAGTATACCAAATAACATCAATGCCCAAAATAGCGATAACGAATACGTTATTGTAGAATATATGAAAGTAAAACCTGGCATGGAAGACCAATACATCGAATGTGAAAAAGTCTGGAAAACTGTCCACCAGGCAAGAAAAAAAGCTGGGACTATTACTGGTTGGGAACTCGAGAGAGTCATGTACCCTAGTGGAACCGATACGGAATACGATTACCTCGTGGTCACTCATTTTAAAAACTGGAAGGCCATCGAAGCAGCAACCTGGAGTTCACTTAGTGCACATATAGATGCGCTACCAGCTGATAAAAAAGCGATAGCCAATAAGGCCGAAGAGTATCGGGACCTTGTGAAAAGAGAGATCTGGACAGCACTGGACATGGTATTCGCACCGGGAACTACCAGGCCTAAGTATGCAGTCGAAAATTTTATGAAAATTCCTATTGGTGGCTGGACTAACTGGGTAGAAATGGAGTCTCGTTTTGTAAAACCAGTCCATGAAAAGAGCATTGCCATGGGTTTTCGGTCAGGTTGGTTAATGGCGCCGTTGGTTATGCCTCGTGGAGATGGGTATCCTTATCAAGGCTCCACTGTTGACTTCTACAACAGTTGGGAGGATATGAATAAAAGTGATCAGGCAGCCTGGGATGCCGTCTATCCAGGGATGAGTGATTCTCATTCCAGCGGTCGTATCGTTGGGGCCCGAACATTGGTACTTACGGAAGTCAGGGAATTGGTCGATTTTATTGAATAAGCAATTAGTTTCAGAAAAATATTCTTTAATGTTGCCCACAAATTCATTTCGATGGATTTGTGGGTATTGTTTTTCGTTACAGAGAAATTTAACTTTTTCAATTACTTTAGCAATTCGATATTTTGAACCTCAATTTAACATATGAATTACAGAACTCTAGGAAAAACTAATTTCAAAGTCTCCGAAATATCCCTCGGTACCTGGCAGGTCGGAGGGAAGTGGGGGACCGGATTTGACGATCAACACGCGGACAGGATTCTTAATACGGCTATTGATCAGGGGGTTAATTTTATTGATACCGCAGATGTTTACGAAAATGGTCTGAGTGAAAAGGCCGTTGGTAGAGTTGTACGTTCCCGCAGTGAGCGCATCTACGTAGCAACAAAGTGTGGCCGACAGATCAATCCGCACACGAACGAAGGTTACCAGCCAGCAGTATTACGGCGTTTTGTGGAAGATAGTTTGCAACGGACCGGTTTAGAAACATTGGACTTGATCCAGTTGCATTGCCCTCCGACTGAGGTCTATTACCGGCCTGAGATCTTTGGTTTATTCGAACGCTTGAAAGAAGAAGGTAAGGTATTGAATTTTGGGGTCAGTGTTGAAAAAGTAGAAGAAGCACTCAAAGCAATCAATTATGATAATGTTACTACCGTGCAAATTATCTTTAATCTGTTTCGGCAACGTCCCTCATCGCTATTTTTCCGGGAGGCTCAAAATCGAAACGTAGGTATTATCGTACGAGTACCTTTAGCAAGTGGCTTATTGACCGGTTTGTTTGATGCTAATACTTCATTTGCTGAAGGTGACCATCGACAGT
>CBDUIU010000684.1:0-2977 GCA_965367335.1 uncultured Saprospiraceae bacterium | reverse complement strand
CGCCCGAGGTGTGAGCCCGTCGCCGCAGGCTTTTTCGCGCGGATAGCGCTTCTTCTCCACGAGGCGAACCTCCAGACCGTTGCGCGCGAGCCAGTACGCAGCCGAGGCACCACCCGGTCCGCCCCCGACGACGAGAACGGACGATGCAGATGGAAGGGAGGTCATGTGATGGAGGGTAATGAGCGGAAATCCGAAGTCAGAGGTCAGATTCCTGAAGTCAGAAGTCAGAACCCAAGTCAGAAGTCAGAATGTCCACTTTGTGGACGGTCGGAAGTCAGATAGGACGTTTGGTACACGAAGTCATTGGTATCAAAAATCGTTCTTAGGAGTCTGCACCTCATGTACGTCCCCTCTGACCTCCGACTTCCGTCAGGCATCGGCAAAGCCGACCCAATCTGACTTCAACCTTGCTGGACCTCCAGCCACTTCCTCGCATTCACAAAAGCCTCCAGCCACGGCGATACTTCATCTTTTCTGCCCTCTGGATAATGCGCCCAATTCCATTGAAACGTTGAGCGCTCGAGGTGGGGCATGGTAGCTAAGTGGCGGCCATCTTTACTACAGATCATTGCAGCGTTATAATCACTTCCGTTGGGATTAGCAGGGTAGGCTGCATAACCATATTTTGCGACAATGTCATATTGTTCCTCAGCTAAAGGTAGTTCAAATTTACCTTCTCCGTGAGAAATCCAAATCCCCAGCGTACTTCCTGCCAGGTTACCCAGCATTACGGAGTTATTTTGTTGGATCGTAACGGAAGTAAAGGCACTTTCGTGTTTATGGGAATCATTATGTGCCATTCGCGCTTTCTGCTCATGTTCCGGGTTGATCAGGTCCAACTCCACAAATAGCTGACAACCATTACAAATCCCTATGGAAAGTACATCCTCTCTTCTGAAGAAATTCTCCAGACTTTGCCGGGCTTTGTCATTATAGAGAAAAGCTCCGGCCCAGCCTTTGGCAGAACCTAAAACATCGGAGTTGGAAAAACCACCAACTGCACCGATAAACTGTACATCTTCCAGATTCTCCCGGCCGCTGATCAAATCTGTCATGTGAACATCCTTCACTTCAAAGCCAGCCAGGTAAAGGGCATTGGCCAATTCCCGCTCCGAGTTACTCCCTTTCTCCCGGATCACAGCAGCACGTGGACGTTCCGAAGCTGTTTTTCTATCCGGCAACTTTCCAGTAAACTGTTTAGGGAAATCAAAACGTAGCGGCTGTCCCTTGTAATTATCATACCGCGCCTTTGCCAGGGTTGCTCCGGACTGCTTGCTATCGAGCAAGTAGGAAGTCTCGTACCACACATCCCGTAGTTCGGGAATGTCAAAAACATATTGCGCTTCGCGGTTAGTAAGCTGAAGTTGTTTCCCTTCGGTAACATAACCAATCTTATGGACGGGAATATTTTCTTTGGAGAGAAAAGATTCAACACTGTCATCGGAAGCTTGAAATACAATACCATTGTTTTCAGCTAAAAGTAATTCGACGGTGTTCTTTTCACCTAGCGTTCCCAAATCAATATTCGCTGACAAATCATTATCGGCAAAACACATTTCCAGCAGCGTGGTGAGCAGTCCTCCTGAACTTATATCATGTCCCGATACTATCTTGTTAGATTTGATCAGTGCCTGCATCAGATTGAATACTTTACCGACCATTTCCGCAGAAGCACTGTCAGGACATGCCTTTCCAATCCTGTTTTGAGTTTGAGCAAAAGAAGAACCACCCAACTGATAACCACCGGCTGATAAATTGATGTAGTAAATATTCCCTCCGGATTTTTTAAAAACCGGTTCCACAATGTTTGTAACATCATCACAGTGCCCGGCGGCAGAAATGATGACCGTACCTGGAGCGAGCACATCGCCGTCCGGGTACTTTTGTTTCATGGATAAGGAGTCTTTCCCGGTAGGCACATTGATACCCAATTCAATACAATAATCTGAAACCGCTTTCACGGCCTGGTATAATCGGGCATCTTCGCCTTCATTCTTACAAGGCCACATCCAATTGGCAGATAGCGAAACAGAAGCCAGGCCTTTCTCCAATGGCGCCCAAATCAAGTTGGTCAACGCCTCCGTAATGGCTACTCGTGCACCAGCAGCGGGCTCAATCAAGCTACTCACCGGAGCATGGCCGATGGAGGTCGCAAGCCCATTTTTCCCTTCGTAATCCAGCGCCATCACACCACAGTTATTCAAGGGCAACTGCAAGGGGCCCGTACACTGTTGCTTGGCCACCAAACCACCGACACAGCGATCCACCTTGTTCGTTAACCAGTCTTTACAAGCAACCGCTTCCAGCTTTAGAACATCGCGAATATATTGTTGAATATGGTCAGGAGTATAGGCTAATTCAGTAAAGGAGCGGTCAAGGGATTGGTCGTTCATGATCGTTTTTGGGGAACTGCCAAACATATCGGACAAAGCCAGGTCCATGGGTTTTTCCCCATTTTTACTCGATTCAAAAGTAAAACGCTGATCTCCGGTAACCTCTCCAACCACGTACATCGGTGCTCGTTCCCTTGCCGCAATTTTTTCCAACTGCTCCAAATCCTCTTCGGCAACCACCAACCCCATTCTTTCCTGAGACTCATTACCGATGATCTCTTTTGCCGATAGGGTAGGGTCCCCAATAGGCAGCGCCGCCAGGTCAATTTTTCCACCGGTATCCTCCACTAATTCCGACAAACAATTCAAATGGCCGCCTGCTCCGTGATCATGGATCGAGATAATCGGATTCTTTCCACTTTCCACTAAGCCACGGATAGCATTGGCCACCCGTTTCTGCATTTCGGGGTTGGAGCGCTGTACCGCATTTAACTCTATCCCACTATCGAACTCGCCGGTATCCGCAGAAGATACAGCGGCACCACCCATTCCGATGCGGTAGTTGTCCCCACCCATCACAACGATTTTATTCCCAGGTTTAGGCGTATCTTTTATGGCTTGATCTGCTTTTCCAAAACCAATTC
>CBDUIU010000683.1:0-2983 GCA_965367335.1 uncultured Saprospiraceae bacterium | reverse complement strand
CGTGCAGCTGATGTGATACTCAAAGAGCGCCGCCGCCTCATTTTAGTGATCCGGGATACACCACTTAGTCTTATCCATATTAATAACATGAAAACGGTTACTGAAGCAGGAGGAATTATCTGCCCAGCCTCTCCTTCCTTTTATAGTCAACCCAAAGATTTTGAGGCCCTGGCGCTAACCGTGATCGACCGGGTGCTTGATCTGGCGGGTTTGGATTTGAAAACATATAGATGGGGAGAGGATTTGTGAAAATTTATCTCATTTGACAAGCCGATTTGCCGTTATTGGCATAGTACTTGATATTGTTTTGAATGTAAGTTTTGGTTAAAAATTGTAAGATTCGTTTCAAAATATCCGCGACTGGTAATCGCGGATTTTTTTTTGCCCATGCTGAAGGAAACGCATGGATTCTGTAAGCTGATGATAACGGCTTAACCCAACTGTTTTACCCCAAAAGCTACTGAAAGCCCATTTCAATAGTTCTTCAAAATTATTTCCTGCAAAAATTCCATTCTCTGCCCTTCTTCGACCCAATCATTTCGCCTATATTTGCGCAGCTTTTGAGCCCACTATTAACTTACGAATCTTTTTTAACCAATTTAAACCAACCTACTATGATTATTGGGGTACCGATGGAAATTAAAACCAACGAGAACCGGGTGGCATTGACCCCCGCAGGCGCATTAGAGCTAGTAAAACACGGTCATAAAGTTTTTATCCAAAAGGGAGCCGGCCAAGGCAGTGGCTTTGAAGATCAGGATTATCTGAATGCCGGCGCTAATATCACTAAAGATATAGAATCAACTTATGCTAAGGCTGAGATGATCATCAAAGTAAAAGAACCAATCAAAAAGGAATATAGCCTGGTAAAGGAAAATCAGTTATTATTTACCTATTTTCATTTTGCTTCTTATAAGCCATTGACTACTGCAATGATCAAAAGCAAAGCAGTTTGTTTAGCTTATGAAACTGTTCAATCTCCGGATCGTTCGTTGCCTTTATTAATTCCTATGAGTGAAGTTGCGGGTCGGATGGCAATCCAGCAAGGAGCAAAATACCTGGAAAAACCTCAACGAGGCCGAGGGGTATTGCTAGGTGGCGTTCCAGGTGTCCCTCCAGGCAAGGTGATGATTCTCGGTGGCGGAGTTGTCGGAACCCAGGCGGCTAGAATGGCAGCCGGTCTGGGAGCACAGGTTACCATCCTGGATATCAATTTGCAGCGTTTACGTTATCTGAACGACGTGATGCCCGCCAATGTCACCACAATGTTCTCCAACGAATACAATATCCGTCAATTGATTAAAACTCATGATTTAGTTGTAGGGGCGGTATTAATTCCTGGTGCAAAAGCCCCCAATCTGATTACCCGGGATATGCTAAAAGAAATGCGCCCAGGTACGGTACTGGTTGATGTTGCTGTTGATCAAGGCGGTTGTATTGAGACTTGTAAACCAACTACCCACACCAAACCGACATTTATTATTGACGATGTCGTTCATTACTGCGTGGCCAATATGCCTGGAGCAGTGCCTTCTACTTCAACTGTTGCACTCACTAACGCTACCCTACCATACGCACTCAATTTAGCCAACAAAGGATGGCAACAGGCTTGCAGGGAGCGCGAAGATCTTCGCTTGGGACTTAATATCATCAACGGTAAAGTGGTTTATCGAGGTGTTGCTGAAGCTTTCGGCCATAAGTTCCATGATGTGAATGACTTCTTGTAGGTAGTTTGTTTTTTGCAGGTAGTTTAGGTTGTTAGGAGTTATTATGGAGTCAGGCTGGGTTTTGGAAAACTTCGCTTCGCTGGCTTTTTGGGGTTATTACGGGTTATTACGGGTTTTAAAAAACGACGCTTCGCTGGTTTTTTGGGGTTATAACTGGACGTGCATGGCGTGCTGTCGCGTATTCAGTTTGAAAGATTTGTTAGCTCTTTCATTTCATCTACAAAAAAAACAGCCCGAGAAAATCGCAGATTTTCGAGCCCATCAGGTTAAAACCCTGTCTGACTGGACAAGCAGGCCATAATAACCCAAACCAGCGTAGCGCAGTTCAGAACCCGTAATAACCAAAACCAGCGAAGCGAAGTTTTAAAACCCGTAATAACCAAAACCAGCGCAGCGCAGTTCAGAACCCACATCAACCAAAAACTTCCACCCAACCAAACATTCTATCCATAGAAATCGTATTACAACCAAATAAAATCCAAAGATTATGTCCACTACAACCCGACTCAATTCTCAGGAATTAATGAAAATGGAAGACCGTTACGGTGCCCATAACTATCATCCGCTACCGGTCGTTCTCTCAAAAGGAGAAGGCGTTTTTGTTTGGGATGTGGAAGGAAAAAAATACTATGATTTTCTTTCTGCATATTCTGCAATTAACCAAGGTCACTGTCATCCTCGTATTATTGGAGCTTTGAAAGAGCAGGCAGAAAGGTTGACGTTAACCTCGAGAGCATTCTATAATGATCAACTGGGGCCATATGAGAAATACATTACGGAGTATTTTGCCTATGATAAAGTCCTCCCTATTAACTCAGGAGTAGAAGCTGTTGAAACAGCTATCAAGCTGTGCCGCAAATGGGCTTATAAAGTAAAAGGTGTCCCGACCAATCAGGCGAAGATCATATTTGTAACAGAGAATTTTCATGGTCGAACCCTGGGCGCTATTTCTGCTTCAACTGATCCAAGTAGTACGGGCGACTACGGTCCTTTTTTGCCTGGTATCATCATTATTCCTTATAATGATTTGCCAGCTTTGAAAGAAGCATTAGCTGATCCGCAGGTAGCCGGATTCCTCGTAGAGCCAATTCAGGGAGAGGCCGGTGTTGTCGTACCGGATGATAATTATCTTGCTGATGCAAAAGCGATGTGTACTGCTAATAATGTACTATTCATAGCAGATGAGGTACAAACAGGAATTGCCCGGACGGGTAAATTGTTAGCCACTTGTGGTAATTGTGATTGTCCCGGAATTT
>CBDUIU010000682.1:0-2987 GCA_965367335.1 uncultured Saprospiraceae bacterium | reverse complement strand
GCTTAATATCCATTCGATTTACCTGAAGCGGACGGAGGAGCCATTTCATAGTCACCAGGACCAGCGGCGCGGAATTCCACCCGGCGGTTCATGTAACTACTGGATTGAGGCACCAGGCCATTTTCTTTACCCTTCCAGATGATAACGAAGCGACCTGCGCTGATACCATGATTGGTTTCCATATGCGCTACAACAGCTTTGGCTCTTTCATAAGAAAGCATATCGTTGTAGGATTCGCCACCAGTTTGGTCCGTGTGTCCCTCTACAACCAGGCGTAAACTTGGGTTGCCCTTCATCATACGGGCGATACCTGCCAACGTACCATAATCGGAGTACTTGATAGAGTGGCTATTGGTAGCAAAGTGGATCATGGGCAGGAACCATTCTGCAACCGTAGAACCGCCTTCAGACAAATTGTATTTAGACAATTCTTCGTCTATAATCTCCCGTACACGATCTTCAGTTACACCGCTACCGTTGCTACCCGGAGCACCACCAGGGCCTCCAATTGGATTTATCACAACCCCGTCATCATCAACTTCTTCTCCTGCACGTGGTGGATAATACGGTTCTTTATCCCGATAGTTAGGCACACCATCTTTATCACTATCCAGTGTACGTCCTTTGGTATCTACTTCGGCATTAGGGGGCGTATTTTCTTCCTGATCCAACAGGTCAATTACACCATCTTTGTCACTATCCTGAAAGGCTTCGTCCTGACGCTTCTTCAAATCATCTATTTCCTGGAAAACGACATCGCCCGGGCTCACCCAATACAGGGGTTCGGATTTTTTGGAAGGATTCCCGAGGTTGAAGTTGATTTTTAGGTTGAGGTAATTGGCAATATCCCGGAAAGGAGAGCGAATTCCTTGCTCTCTTTCAGAACCATCCAGCAAATCAGCCCGGCGGCCAAACAGGATCATTCCCTGGTATTCGGCTCCTATGTTTAATCTTTTATTCAAGCGAACGGCAAAACCGGCACCAGGAGACATATGAGGTGTCATATCCATTGGGATAGTCCCTCTGTCTGAGCTGCCAATCTGACCATCACCTTCGTTCACGTAATTAGTTTCAAATCGGTTAACTCCCGCACCGATCATAATGTAATAATTGAACTTCCGGGATTTTCGATCAATACTAAAGTTGTTCATACTCAGGATACCAAAAACGGTACCGCTAGTCCATTTGCTGTCAAAATATCGGTTTGAACCATTATCTCCTTTTGTTTCTCCATACAGGAGATCTGCCCGTAAAGAAAAAGCATGGTCCAGGGATTTTCGGAAATGGAGACCAGCTGCCCAACCTCCTTCAGAGGGTACATCGCCGGAATAGAAAAAATAACCGCCACTAGCTCCGACCTCCCACATATTTCGTGGTTTAGGTCCGTTGTTGGCTTTGGATTTCTGTGCATTTGCATTAATGAGCAGGGCCAGGATCAGCACTGCCGCAAGGGTAATTCTCCTTGTCATAGGGGTGGATTTTAAATCAGTTCATGGAATGTGGTTAAAAAATACAAAAGGCTTGACGGACCGGGCCACCAAACCTCTCAATTTATCTTTTGCAGACAATAAGCTCTGTTAGTTTTCTCATTTGGTAACTTCCCGTTGGTATGTGGTCAGGTAGTTACCACTTACAAATCATGGGACATAATCCTGCGCAAAGATAACTCATATTTGCGGCATATCCCAAAAAATTCATAATTTATTAATTCTTACGTATAAGAGGTAGTCCGGTTTCATTTTAGGTGAACTTTTTTGAAATATTTTTACAAAATAGCGTTCTTTGACCACACACAATGCCTGTCCTTTGTCATAAAATTGACCGCTTAATGTACGAAAACTGGTTACATCCCATTGATCTTTCTCATTTTGAAAACATCCCGGTCGGCCCAGAAGATTTTGGGGAAAGCGTCCAGTTTTTTCATCCGGATGATGCAGAATTGCAATCGGTACAACTCGCCCTGGTCGGTCTGGACCAGGATGCTGCCAATGCCATTCGTCGGGAGCTGTATGGATTAAGTTTCCCCTTTGAGAACTTACAACTGATGGATTTTGGCAATGCCCGGCGCAAACAGGTATCCTTTCTGGTACCCGTGATCCGGGAATTGATGGATAGCCGCATTGTTCCGATCCTGATCGGTAGTCAATCCGATATGATGCAGGCCCAGTATCGGGCTTTCAAAAGTATCAAGGAATCCATCAGTCAGCTTATTGTCGATGAACGAGTTCCGTTTAAGGCTGAAGGCGAGGCCACGGAAAGAAACTATTTTCACGAGATCGTACACCAAAAAAGATCCCGTTTATTCCATTTAGGCCTGATCGGCTGCCAATCTCACTTCATTAACAATAGTACCTATGACTGGGTTCGCCAGCACCAATATGATATGATCCGACTGGGCAATGCCAAAGCGGATCTGTCGGAACTCGAACCCCTGATCCGGGACGCCGATCTTGTCAGTTTTCACCTGGGGGCGCTCAAACAATCAGAAGCCCCAGCCCAGGAAAATGCATCTCCTAGTGGGTTCCTTACGGAAGAAGCCTGTCAGATCAGTCGGTATGCCGGTATGAGTGATAAATTAAGAGCCTTTGGCATCTATGGCTTTGCACCGGAAAAAGACCGGGAACAGCAAACTGCCCGCTCACTGGCCCAGATGATTTGGTATTTCATTGAAGGTTTTTACAGCCGCAAAAATGACTTCCCGGTGAGTACGGATGGCTTGGTGGAATATATTGTTGATTTTAAAGGGCTGGACTACCAACTCACCTTTTGGAAGAGTAACAAAAGTGGGCGATGGTGGATGCAAATTCCTGTAAAAACCAATAAAAAATTGCAACGACATCGTTTAATCCCCTGCTCCTATAATGATTATAAAAAAGCGAGCCAGGATGAACTTCCTGAACGTTTGCTACGGGCGCTACAACGCTTTGATTAGATCTGTCATACCCTTTCTGATTTGGGCGATTTGATCCGGTGAAGTTCGGCAACAA
>CBDUIU010000681.1:0-2992 GCA_965367335.1 uncultured Saprospiraceae bacterium | reverse complement strand
TCTTCTTCGATTAATTTATGGGTGGCCATGGTCGCGTGTCCGCCTTGGGAGTAGCCATAAAGAAATAATTGTTCATTCCAGTTCAGTCCTTCTTCCTGGGCTAGGATAAGGCTGCTCCTGATCATATCCACCGTTGCAGTTGCTTGTGAGCGGGCATGAACATAGGGATGCATCCCCGGAGAATCGCCCAAGCCAATGTAATCAGGCATGGATACGATATAACCACTACTTGCATAAAGCAACCCTAACTGTAACTCATCTGATCCGGCCGAAGGTACCCGGTCTTTTCGTGCAACTGTTCCATGTTGGTAGCTTGCTAAAGGCAAAAAGCAATCGGCATTTTTAGGAAGCACTACGGCTCCCGTCGCAATGGTCGTATCGCCCAGCGGATCCGGGGTTTCATAAGTCAATTTCCAAACGTCCAGGTCATAAGTAAAAGTGACCAGGCCAGGAGGTAAGCCAAAATCGGAAGCCAACATTTTCAGCTCTTCAATGGTATAGCCTCTCATGTATTCCGCAACCGGATAGTCTTGTGCTTTTAAATCAGGTAGGATGAAAAAACTGATAAGCAAGCAGTAGTAAAATTTTATCATAATTATCTGTTGTTGAGTAAGCTTCAATCTATGATTTCTTAAAGATAGTAATATCTTATTTTTAAAATAACTATGAAGGTATCTGAATTATAATAATGTGAATAGAAAAGAAAAATCGGCAGGTTTGCGAATCCCCTTTAGGGATAAAAAATAAGGTAGAAGCAAAATTGAATTTAAACTTCATAAACCTTGTTTTTTAAAAAAATCAATATATCTTTGCGGCCGGTGAGGGTCATACGACCAGCTCCTTCTGAACTCCCCCAGGGCAGAAATGCAGCAAGGGTAGGAGGTTGAGCGGTGCGATATGATTTCTCACCTTATTTTTTTCTCAAAGTAGTAAGTAATTTTATCCTTTATACTTACATCTATTACACACCAGGAGATAA
Source organism: uncultured Saprospiraceae bacterium (assembly GCA_965367335.1). Classification (GTDB taxonomy): domain Bacteria; phylum Bacteroidota; class Bacteroidia; order Chitinophagales; family Saprospiraceae; genus CBDUIU01. The sequence goes on along the minus strand of CBDUIU010000681.1, from coordinate 2,013 downwards.
GTACTGCCTAACCGACCGGTAGGCAACACCTCAGATAAGCAACTTACAACCCTCTAACTCTATACTCATGAAGTTCTTCGTTGATACAGCCAGCCTTGATCAAATTAAAGAGGCTAAAGACCTTGGTATACTTGATGGTGTCACAACCAATCCTTCGCTAATGGCTAAGGAAGGTATTAGTGGTCAGGATAATATCCTCAATCATTACAAAGCCATTTGCGAAATTGTCGATGGAGATGTTAGTGCGGAAGTGATCTCTACTGACTTCAATGGTATGGTCGAAGAAGGGAAACGTCTTGCTGGCCTGGCTCCGAATATTGTAGTAAAAGTTCCGATGATCAAAGAGGGGGTAAAAGCGATTAGTTATTTTACAGAACATGGTATCCGCACCAATTGCACCCTGGTGTTCTCAGCAGGTCAGGCAATTTTAGCGGCAAAAGCAGGAGCTACTTACCTCAGTCCTTTTATTGGCCGGGTAGATGATATTGGCTGGGATGGAATGGAGCTAATTCGAAATATCGCTGAGATTTACGCCATCCAACAATTTGAAACCTTGATCCTGGCTGCCTCTGTCCGAAATTCCAAACACATTATTGATGCAGCTACCTCTGGTGCGGATGTCGTTACCTGTCCTCTCAGTGCCATTCTTGGTTTATTAAAGCATCCTTTAACAGATATCGGCTTAGAGAAATTCTTGTCGGATCATAAAAAAGCAAACGGGTGATTTTGTAGGATCAGTATTGAATAAATACTGATGTCCATCTCTCTTTTTTGAGTTTGCCAAAATAGAAAGATATCTGACATGTGCATTAAAAAGCAGCCAATCGAAATTCAATCGATTGGCTGCTTTTTTTGATTCAGGCCCTTAGCAAAAAAAACTCAATCTATACAGCCGAGAGTACATGCAAACTCACCAGATCCAACACTTCCCGTATCAGTCGATCTACGCATGCTTTAGGGTCTTTACTGAAAAGGCCATTTCGACGATTAGCCAGAATGACGGAAAATGAAATCGCCTTATGCCCTAACATATTAGCCATGCCGTAAAGCGCAGCCGTCTCCATTTCGATATTGGTGATGCGTTGTCCTTGATAATCAAAGTTCGCCAGCACATCCAACATATCAGGCTCGGATGGATCAACCCGAAGGCTGCGACCCTGCGGCCCATAAAATCCCGGGCAGGTCAAAGTGATACCATTTGTGAAATTACGAGCCAGATTGTTGATCAGGTCTTCGTCTGCTCCGGCGATATAGGGGCGGATCGGGAAATTTAAGCGATGCCGGGTGTACTCCATCAACTCGTGATAAACCATATGTTCATTTGCCGAATTGACAAAAGGGTAGAAGTGCATAAGCCCATCCAGTCCAACCCCATAGGAAGAAGCGACAAAACTGTCTACATCTCCATCGTGCTGTAACCCACCAGTTGTACCTATTCTGATCAGTGTCAGGGGTTTGTGTTCTGGCTTAGGCATGCGACTGCGAAAGTCTATATTGACCAGCGCATCTAACTCCTGTAATACAATATCACAATTATCTGTACCAATGCCAGTGGAGATCACACTGATGCGATGTCCTTTTAACTCTCCGGTATGGGTAATGAATTCGCGTTTTTGGACCTTTTCATCCACTCGGTCAAAATATTTTGAGACCATGGGGACTCGGTCTGGGTCACCTACAGTTATCACAATATCGGCCAGTTGTTCCGGACGTAAATGCAAGTGATAAATGCTCCCATCGGGATTAATAATGAGTTCTGATTCTGGTAGATAAGCCATGCATTGCGGGTTTAGGCTGGAGCTAAAAGGAAGCTCCGAAGTGTGTAGACTTGATGATTAGACAGCGTAGACGAGGAATATAACGAATAGATTTTTCCTATTCTTCTGTCAAGCTGTATTTTTTTTGAAAAAAATAATTTTAAAAAATGACAGAGAATCGATTTTAAATCTAACCGCTTCTTCTGTCAAGGTTTTATCTTTGCCATTAGTCCACCTACTTACGCTTAAAAACTGG
>CBDUIU010000680.1:0-3008 GCA_965367335.1 uncultured Saprospiraceae bacterium | reverse complement strand
TTGATCGTTTCGAGTGGTTGTTGGAAAAAGTAACGGAAATTGGGGTAGATCGGATCACCCCTTTGCTTTGCCAGCGCTCCGAGCGTCGGAGGATTCGTTTGGACCGCCTGGAAAAGGTACTGGTAGCTGCCATGAAACAGTCACTGAAGGCTAAGCTACCCCAATTGGACGATCTTACCAAAATGAATGATTTTCTCAAACAAACGGCTCCTGAAAATACGCAAAAATTTATCGCGCATTGTGCCGAAGGCCCCCGGGAACTTCTAAAGAACAATTCTGCCGGGCAAAACGTTATGCTGCTGATTGGTCCCGAGGGAGATTTTACTCCGCAAGAAATTGATCAGGTACTAGCGGTTGGTTATCAGGCTGTTTCTTTGGGTAAAAGTCGTTTACGAACGGAAACAGCAGGAGTGGTTGGCTGCCATACGATTAATTTACTTAATGAGTGAACTTGCTCAAAGTGTAGGATGACGAAACTGTTTTTAGAGAAAAGCGTTTTTTAGTATATGAAACAACTGACAATAATATCCTTTTTATTCATCGCACTGGCTGCGATTGCTTTTAAACCAGCAGAACCACTCAAGCTTGCTTTACTTAAATACAGCGGGGGAGGAGACTGGTATGCCAACCCGACCGCATTACCTAACCTGGCTCATTTTTGCAAAAGCGAACTCGGAATTCCATTTGATATTGATTATGCAACGGTTGAGGTGGGAAGTGCTGAGTTATTTAACTATCCGTTTGTCCATATGACAGGCCATGGAAATGTTGTTTTTTCAGCAGCCGAGGCTGAGAATTTACGTAATTATTTGTTGGGGGGTGGTTTTTTACACATCGACGATAATTACGGAATGGATCGGTATGTGCGCATTGCGATGAAGCAGGTTTTTCCCGAATTGGAATTTGTCGAGTTGCCCTTTGAGCACGAAATTTACCAGCAAGCTTTTGAATTTAAAAAAGGGCTGCCAAAAATCCATAAGCACGAAGACAAACCACCCCAGGGGTTTGGTCTGATCTGGGAAGGCCGCCTGGTTTGTTTTTATACCTATGAATGTGACCTGGGAGATGGCTGGGAAGATTTCGCCGTACACCGTGATCCTGAAGAAATCCGGCAGAAGGCATTGCAGATGGGAGCGAATATCATCAAATTTGCTTTTACACAGTAAGCCTGGACCGGCTAACTTTCATCATTTACTTAATTAGCAGATTAGAATTAATACCTACTAAAAAAATTGTCTACTTACAAAGTCAAAGAAATATATTATACCCTACAGGGCGAAGGTGCGCACACCGGTCGCCCTGCTGTTTTTTGTCGCTTTACGGGTTGTAATTTGTGGACAGGGAGAGAGGAAGACCGGCATAAAGCTATTTGTCAGTTTTGTGATACGGATTTTGTTGGAACAGATGGACCGAATGGAGGAAGGTTTGTAAGTGCAGAAGATTTGGCTAAAGCTGTGGCCAAACAGTGGCCGAAGACTCAAGATAAAGGGAAACCCTATGTAGTTTGTACGGGTGGCGAACCATTGTTACAATTAGATGAAGCGCTAGTTCAGGCTTTTCATGCAGTTGGTTTTGAGGTTGCGGTAGAGACAAATGGAACGATTCTGCCGCCGCCGGGCATTGATTGGTTGTGCATGAGTCCTAAAGCCGGTTCTGAAGTTATTGTTAAAAAAGGACAGGAATTAAAGCTCGTTTTTCCCCAGCCTGGTGCTGAGCCAGCGTTATTTTTGGATTATGAATTTGACCACTTTTTTCTCCAGCCAATGGATAGTCCGAAGCAAGGGGAAAACATTCAACTTACATTGAAATACTGCCTGGAAAATCCGCGCTGGCGCTTAAGCCTTCAGACTCATAAGGTCTTGGATATTCCTTAGTAGGTGGCAGGCAAAAGACTGTTGGTTTTCGAAATATCTAACTACGATATTACCTCTGTTTTCAATTTTCCGTAGTCCATTAGCTTCTGATAAATTTCATTCTCTCCCAGGATTTCGGGGTTGCCTAAAATGATCAGATGCTGTCGTGCCCTGGTCAAGGCAACATTCAACTTACGGTCGACGCCTTCACCAGAAAGAGAAACCAAAGAATCCAATTGGCTAAGACTGTTTGTACACAAAGAGATAATAATAACATCTCTGGCTCCACCTTGATAACGTTCTACGGTATCCACGGTTAGCTCATCCGGATCAATATCCTGACTTTCTAACAACTGCCGGATATGTGCAATCTGTGCCCGGTAAGGAGTAATTACACCAATACTTCGATGGTGCAAATCCAGTCCGTTGGTTTGATAGATCCGGTGAAAAGCACGCACCAGATCTCCTACCAGCACGGCCTCATGTCGATTGGTTTTGTTAGCGGTACTACTATCATCAGAAGGTGTGGGGAGAAAGATAACCCGCTGCTGACAAAGTTGTTGTTCCAGGGCGTTAGCTAGTTCTGGCGTCTGGAGTTTTAAAAGCGTTTGTTGAGGTATCCGTTGTTTCAGGCCATCCGGCAAAATATTCAAATTGCCTTCATAAAAATATCGACTGGGGAAGTCCATAATTTGTTCGTGCATCCTTCCCTGATGACTCAGTTGGTCGTAGGCCCAGTCCCAGCCTTGATCGAGACAACGAAGATATAAACGCTCAAACAAGGAATCTCCCAGGCTTTTTAAACCGATGGATTGTAAGCTAGGTTCAGCAATGGAAGTTTGTTGTTCACCCTGAGTAACCACAGCCGGAAGTTGTTTGTGATCGCCGATTAAAATAAAGCGTTCAAACAGAGGTAATAGACCTACCAGCATCGGTTCAAGGATCTGCGAGGCTTCGTCAATAATTACCCTGCTAAATTGTTTGAGTGCCAGAAGCTCTTGTTTTCCACTGATCGAAGCTACCGTCGTTACAATGATCCGGTGATTTTCAATCGTTGCTTTCAGCTCTGCTCTTGTATTGATTTTTTCCAACTGACTACTCAGCAACCGATCCCGGAACCGCTCTGCCGTTGAATAACGCGACCCAATTCTAAGG
>CBDUIU010000679.1:0-3020 GCA_965367335.1 uncultured Saprospiraceae bacterium | reverse complement strand
CTCCTTCTGAGCGGCTTCGATCTTGGCAATTTCCTTTAAAGCGGCCTCTTTCTCACTGTAAAAGAGGATGGCTCTTCCTTGCTGTTCGGCTCTTCCCGTTCGTCCAATTCGATGGATATAGCTCTCAGGGTAAGAAGGCGTATCAAAACTGATTACGGTAGTTATTTTTTCAATATCAATTCCACGGGAAATCACATCGGTCGCTATTAAAATCCTACTCGTACCGTTTTCGAATTTTTCTATGGATTTAGAACGATAATTTTGTTCTTTACCTGAGTGAATGAGAGCAACTTCAGCTTCGAAATTTAATATTTCAAATAATCGATCAGCAGCAAGTTTGGTCGCTACAAAAATCAAGACTTTACTATATTCTTTTTTATCCTTTAATAAATGGTTCAATAAGTTAGCCTTCGTATAAAAATTGGGAACCGCATAAGCTTCCTGACTAATATGCTCCAAAGGTGTACCGCTGATAGCAATGGTTTTTTTAACCGGATTCACCAGAAAATCATCGATTAATTCCTCTACATAGGTAGTCATAGTGGCCGAAAAGAGAATGTTCTGCCGTTTTGATGGTAGGTACTCAAAGATGTTTTTTAACTGGGTTTTGTAGCCAAAATCAAGCATAATATCGACTTCGTCAATCACCAGCTTTTTGATTGATTTTAGTTGCAATACATGGGTAAGCGCAAGGTCATATAATCGTCTGGGAGTACCCACAATGATATCCAGCCCTTCGGAAATGGCCCGTTTTTGGGTGTTAATGTTTGTACCGCCATAAACCCCTAACACCCTTACGCTGAGGTAGGATGTTAATTTTTCGATTTGCTCTACTATTTGAAGGACCAGTTCTCGGGTTGGAACCAAGACTAACACCCGGGGAGAGGGTTGGTTGGAAAACTTCAGATCCTGCAAGATAGGAAGTAAATAAGCGATTATGCAATTGCTTTTTCATCTTGAAATTTTCGAACGTATTCATGCTGCAAAGTAATCGATAAAAATCCTCACGTGCGTGCATTTTCACTGATTACTTTGGAAAGAGTCCACTCCGGAGTGAATTTATCTATTCATTAGGCGGGAGGCCCGGCAAAATAGGTGGGGGCGAGAGCCAGGTGTACATTGATCCTTTATTTTCAAGCATAGCTTGATCCTGTGGATCAACGAGTGATATTGGGTGACTTTTCGGCATTGAAAAAGTCACATCCGATTATGGAAGCAATAAGCATGTTTAAGTCCTTAGCGTATCTAAATTTAATACACTCACTAATATGAGCACCATAACTACTGGACAAAATGAGAAGGACAGGGTGATTGGGAGACCGGGAGAAGGGGTAAAAGCATTGCGTTGCTCCCCCTCTCCAGATTTCCCAGTCTCCCCCTCCGCTCCCCAAAAGCCAAGATGTCCAAAAGTGTATATGAGCACCTTCATTGGCCGGGCTTCGGCTGCTTTGAAGGCCATCTTATATTAAAAGAACAATTAAATGTAGACATGCTTAGGGCTACATATTTCGGAAAGATGGACAATCCTTATTGGATATTACCGCCATCCACCCCCCAAAGCCCGGTAGATCTCTACCTTAGCCTGTAGCTGCCGGAGTTTGGTTTCCACCAATTCCATCTTTGCGTCCAGCACTTCTTCCTGAGTCAAAAGCACTTCTACGTAATCGGCTTTGGCGTATCTGAATAAGTTATTGGCAATATTGACCGATTTGCTTAAAATCTCAACTTCACGCTGCTTGGTAGCAAAGCTATTGGTATAGTTTTCCAACTTGGCCAGTTGATTTAAAACATCGGTATAAGCATTGAGCACGTTTTGTTCGTATTGATAGACCGCTTGGATCTGCATGGCCGAGGCCATATTATACCTGGCCCGGATGGCTTTTTTATTGATCAAAGGGGCGCTCAGATCACCTGCCAGATTCAATAGAATAGATTCCGGATTCAATAAAAAACCTGGGTTGAACGCCTGAAAACCAATGCCGGCCGAAATATCCAAACTCGGATAGAAATCAGCTCGTGCCACCTGCACATCCAGATTAGCCGCTTGCAGCTGGTATTCTGCCTGACGAATATCGGGCCGGTTTTGCAATAAACGAGCAGGAATTCCTGCCTGAAGGCTGTCTGTTCCCAAGTCCATGAACCCCACCGTATTTCGCTCAATAGCCGAAGGATAGCGACCCACCAGAAAATTGATGCGGTTCTCTGTTTCCACGATTTGCTGTCGGATGTCGTATTGCAGGTTCTGCGTTTTCAGCAATTGGGCTTCGAAGCGATTAACGGCCAGTTGATTGGCTTGTGCATTTTGTTTTTGTATGCTCACTTTCCGCAAGGCTTCCTCCTGGATGACGGCATTATTGTTGATAATTTCCAGAAGATTGTCCAGGGCCATAAGTTCATAATACGAATTGGCAATCTCGGCAATCAGATGAGAAACCAGGAAGTTTTTCCCCTCATTGGCCGCCAAATACCGGAGTTGTTCGGCATCCCGGGAATTACGTAACTTCCGCCAAATGTCCACCTCCCAACTGGCCACTGCTCCAAATTGAAAATCTCCCAAAGGTTCCGGAAATGCTCTTCCCTCTTCAATTTCCAAACTATGTTCTACCACTCCATCTCGCGTGAACCGACCGGGCTTTTCAACCCCAAGACCGGCTCCGACATGAACAAAAGGTAAATATTCGCCTGATTTTTCCAGTACTTCATTCTGGCTGACGCTCAATTCCTGCAATACAATATTCAACTCCTGATTGTTTTGCAAGGCAGTATCAATAAGTGCGATTAACTGGCTATCGTTAAAATAGGTACGCCAATCTATCTCGGCCAGATTAATACCCTCTGCCCCCCTTTGATCATTAAAGTGTTCCGGTAGGCTTTCATCGACTTGTTTTAAGGCGACTTCGGGGATGTTGCAACTGACCAATAGCCCCAGCAAAACAAGCATTAAAAAATAGGTATATCCCTGATACGAAGTGGTTTGAACTTTTTCCAGATCACATCGGTCAGAATATACTGTACTCGAA
>CBDUIU010000678.1:0-3028 GCA_965367335.1 uncultured Saprospiraceae bacterium | reverse complement strand
CCGGCCACAAAAGGATAAACCTCAGCTTACTTTTCTCCAGGAGCGTGTCGATCCCAAAAACCTGACTATTGATACGCAGTTGTACAAATTTCGTAAAGAACGGCATCGCGAACGAATTAAAAAGGTGATTGCTTACGCGGAAGAAGCGCGGTGTAGATCCCAACAATTACTTCGGTACTTTGGGGAAGAAAGTTTACCCTGCGGCACCTGTGATGTTTGCCTTGGTCGCACCAAAGCAGAAGTGACTCCGGAAGAATATGATCGCTATAAAGCAAAAGTGCATAAATTGTTAGCCAAGGAGAGTTTAACCATCGATTTACTGTTGGAGTCTTTTTCTCCTAAGCGAAGAAATCAGGTACTGAAGGTGGTAGAGTACCTGCTTGATGAAGGATTTTTAGAACAAGAAGCAGAGGAATTGATGTGGAAAAAATAAGCTTCGACCAGATCCTGTCCTGGTCATTAAAACTGAAAAAATACATAAAAAGAGGGCCCTCCACGCTCACGCTTTGGAGGGCCCACGCATCCCCTGATATTCTTCATTCAAGTTTGAATTACTTGAAGATAAATTCTACTGTTTCACCACTTCAAACTTTTTCACAACGCTTTGGCCATCCGTCAGTAAGATGTTAGCGTAATAGACACCGCTTGTCCATTCCAGGACACTCACTCGGTGAATCGTGTGGTTTAAGGTGGTGTTTAATAACTGACGACCTAGTACATCATAGATTTCCATGTGTTCCATGGAGACGGGACTGCTTATCGTAATGGTTTGGTGAGCGGGATTCGGGAATAAGCCCAGACGATCTTTGATCGGCAAATTCTTGTTGCTGGTAATGACTTCCATGCTGCCTCCTTCCGTATTGATCGCAATTCGCATATCGTTCGCATCGATGGCTTTTATCTCACTGATGCCAATATCCGTAGTTACCTTGCCGGCAATATTATCGATAATTCCAATAACGGAAGCTACATCTCCACGGCCAGTTACTTCTGTTTGATCAATCCGACTCATCGCGACTTCAATCCGTCCTTCTTGCGGGAAATGTTTTTGCATCAGTAATACTTCCGTACCAACCTCTCCCAACCAGGAATCTGATAAATTCAGATTGATGGTATTCGGGTCAATTACCCTCGGATCATATTCCAGCGTGAACGCTAAACCATAGAGTCCTTCCACAGGGATGTCATCTGTTCCTAATCGTAGTGGAATGTTCAGTGAGCCACCGTTACGAATACTCGTATTGTTGGTCATGTCGAGGTAAAGTGCCGGATCATTTTCGTCAGCAGGTATTTCGAGCAGAATAGGGTAGGAACCATGTGTTTCTCCATAATTCTGCTCCAGGACCTGCACGTCATCCAGGTCAACACGTCCGTCACCATTACAATCTGCATGCATGAAATCCGTTTCTTTATCACCAAACAACTGCCTCCATTCCGAAGAAAGTATATCCTTCCAGTCATCAGTAACTGATCCCCGATTAGGACCTAATTGACCAAAGGCCATTCCGATATGAAGCAGGTCAAAGTGATTTGCAATATTGTCATTGTTAGCATCTCCCGGCCATACGATCAGGCCATCCGGGTTGGTAAAGCAAATATCATCAATGCCAAAGCCTTGGCCGCTAATTAATATGCTGGAGATGTCACCGTTGATTAGAATTTGCCCCTCAGTTGCGGTACCTACATCGTTAACGATCACGGCTATTTTTAGCCCGGAAGCAGTTGTGAACGTCGTGTCTTTGGTTAAAGGAATGGCCTCGAAATCCGGAATATTATTAAAGCGGATAGCGACCTGATCCTCACAACTACTGTAGGAGAAAGTGACCTCATCCGGGTTCTCGGGCAGCTCGGTGAAATCCAAGCCTAATCGTCCGTCAAAGAACAGATGGTTCCCGGTGGAGAAGAGGAAATCTCCACAACGTCCCTGGTTTTCTATCCAAAGGGTACCTCCCTGATACGAAACTGGAACGCGATTTTCAACGTGGATAACCGTACCGATATCCGTATTTGCAGGAGTAATCGCTAAACAGCAAGGAAGTCCCTCAAACTGTATACATTCACGGTCCGCAAAAGCTTCAGTCTCAATACACAGGTTGTCCATATACGATTCAACGCCACTTAAACGCAGACTTTGAATATCGCCGGTTAAGGTCAGTCGAATAGTAGCTCCTGTATTGTTGACAAAACTCACATCGAGTTTAACACCAGGTGCAATGTTTTGGCTGAGTAAAAATAAGTTACTGACTACCTGCACCGGCTCTCCGTTTACTGCAATGTTATACTCCGGGTGCCCGGTAGTGATATCAATTGTTAAACGGGTAACCTTGTCATTAAGACTACTGAAATCAAAAAGGGCAGTACTTCCTCCGGCGTACAATGCATTAGCGCGAATCGGAAGCAACTGGTTATTGAAAACTTCTTCTACCCTAAATAACCTACGATCAGAAGTTCCGTCGAAGTATTGAAAAGGTAACATGTAGACGGGAACGTTTTTAATGAAAAATACGGCTTCGTCTTCTTCAAAATCAGCTGCCGGATAATCTCCTAATGCCACCGATTCAAAACCATCACAGAAGTTATCACAGTTAGGGTGATCAACTTCTGCGATCAAGCTGCAATTGAAATTTAAAATGTCAAAAATATTAAATCTTGTTACTTCTCCTGGGGTGGCATCGAAGTTTTCTAAGGTAATGGGTAGTTCATTATAGTTAAACGGACCATAGGCATTCCCCTGATTGTCTAACACTTGAAATCCGATATTTCCAATATTGCGAAAATCGAAATCGATAGTGATATCAAATTGATCATTATTGTCACAATCACTAACGGAAGTTTCCAGGTTGAACAATTCGCAGTTGCCACAATTCAATGGCGTAAACTCTGTAACTACTCTACAGCTTCCATCCGTGGTCGTGGCAATGATTTTTGCGTTGTTTAACCCGGTGGAATTAGGAAAATCTGGAATTAAGATGGGCATATCTGCCAGGCTGAAGGTACCGTAATAATTATTGGATGTGTTGAAAAAAAT
>CBDUIU010000677.1:0-3032 GCA_965367335.1 uncultured Saprospiraceae bacterium | reverse complement strand
GCCGCGACGGTCTGCACTGGTAGCCGCCGTATCCGTGTTCCCATGGCTAATCGTAAAGCCATCGATAATCGCGTCTTGGACCGTAGTATCCACAACTACAACGTTTCTGGCATTGGCGAAACGGGCGGGTGTCAACCATTCATCGTCGACGTCATCACCGTCCAGGTCACCCGACAGGGTCGTCAGGTTGAGGCCTGCATTTCGTTCGGAAAGCATTGTTTCATTTCCCACAAAGCCTCCATAGATATCGACCCCATTTTTTAGCTTGAAAAAAGTGTCGCGACTGGGAGTAGCCCCGCCGGGTAAATAGGTGCCAGCAGCTACCCAGATTTGATCACCCGCTTGGGCGGTTGCAATCGCATCATCGAGGTATTGGAACGCTGAAGCCCAGGAGCTTCCATCCCCACCAGCGACATCCGATTTGACATAGATGGTCTGTGCATGGCCAGCAGTGCTGAATAACCACATACAAAATAAAATAAACAGGGTTTTGTAAATAGAAAAAGATCTCATGTGAAATTATTTTTGAATGAATCAATAAATTCAAAAACGTTCCGGTGGGTTAAAACCAGTGATAAACTGATTTTACCGGATTTTCACATTAATCCAAGAAATGAAGAATTGAGTTTCGCCTATTTTTTTGTGCAATAAAATAAGCGACGTTTGGAAAGGTAAATGTAATAAAATTTGCCAGCTATTTTTTCAAAAGACAAACATTTGCCGTGAAGGTGGCATAAATTCCATTTTCTTATTTTAGCCTGGAATTAGAAGAAAATTTCCTGTGCTACTCGAAAAGTATTAGCATGTGCTTCGACGATATGGGCAATCCGTTCCGAATAGCCTCCCCCCATACTTACAGCCACGGGTATGCCATGACGTTTACAACTAGCTAAAACCAGTCGATCTCTTTCTTTACACCCCTGAATACTCATGCTTAGTCTACCCAACTTATCCGTTTCAAGTACGTCCACTCCGGAAAGGTAAAAGATGATATCCGGTTGTACCTGATCAATAAGGCGTTCCAATACTGCTTGTAGAGACTTGAGATAAGGTCCATCCTCTGTTTTGTCTGGCCAGGGTATATCTAAATCGGATTGTTCTTTTTTCGTAGGATAGTTTCGGGCACCATGCATGCTAAAGGTAAAAACCCGTGGCTCGCACTCAAAAATCTTAGCGGTTCCGTTTCCCTGGTGTACATCCAAATCGATAATTAAAATCTGTTTAGCCAGCCCTTCTTCCAACAAGTAATTTGCGGCAATGGCAAAATCATTAAAAACGCAAAAACCCTCTCCCCGGTCTGCAAAGGAATGATGGGTTCCACCTGCGATATTCATAGCTACACCGTTTTGTTGAGCATACAAAGCACATTGAATTGTTCCCTGAGCAATATACCGGCCCCGCTCAATCAGCTCATGGCTAACGGGAAACCCAATTTTACGGATCTCTTTTTTAGTCAGGTCTAAGGTTTGTAATTTTTTCCAATACCTCGCATCGTGCGTCAGTAACAAATGTTTTTCGTTTAACTTTTCCGGTGAGAATAGATGCTCCTCGCTAATTGTGCCTTCATACAGTAGTTGCTCTGGTAGCAAATCATACTTCATCATTGGGAAGCGATGTCCTTCCGGTAGCTGGTATTTATAGATAGGTGAAAATGCGATTTTTAACATCATGCACAACAAACAGAAAAAACGCTGTCCCGGTTCACGCGAGACAGCGTTTTGCTTGATTGATTATTTTACCAGAGTTACATCTCCCTGATAACGTTTAACCGATCCGTCAAAGAAGCGAACATCCGCAACGTAGATAAATACACCGGGGTTCATTGATTCGCCTTTGAACTGACCGTTCCAACCTAAGTCCAATTGATTAGCTGAAAAGTTTTTACGTAGAAAAACTTGTTCACCCCAACGATTGAAAATAGTAAGTCGTTCAACAGATTCTACCTGGTTATTGTTAGCAAAGACGGTGAGCCAGTCATTTGTACCATCGCCATTTGGACTGAAAACATTTGGTATATATACTTGCCTTTCCCGATCTACAAGGATATTAACTACATCCTCGGCAATACAACCCAGTGAATCAATTGCCAATACGGTAATTTGACCAGATTCGGCGGGCCGTAAATCCAGATCAAGGCAGCCAGGACAATCTGTAGATATAGTACCACCCCAGATAATCGTATCCGGATTAAAGTTTAAAAACGGACTCAAGTTGACTCGTTCGCCAAAAATCAAATGTTGGTCCTGACCTAATTCAATAATACGAATAGTCGGTTCGGGTAATACAAAATTCAAGGTAGTGACACAATTGTCATTTTCTTTAATAAAGATTTGATGGGCACCACCTATCAGATTATTTAAGGCGATCGGATAACTTTGGATGGGCTGGAATTGGATTCCGTCCTCAGAAAAACTTAAATCTGCGCTGCTGGCAATACTATCTAACAAGATTAATCCGTCATTCCCTCCGAAGCAAGTTGGTGCGAATTCGGATGCAAAAATTTCAGGTGCTGGAGGAGCGGTTAAAGTTTCTTCCAGTGTTAGGAGACATCCGTTCGCATCACTTAAGGTAAGGGTAAAGGTATTTGCCGACAGATTCTCGATCAGGTCACTTGTCCCACCATTGCTCCATTGATAAGTAAAGGGTGCCGTTCCGCTATTTATGGTTGCGGATAAAGCGCCGTCGTTAGCATTTTCACAGCTTAACGAATATCCGTTAAAGTCAGATTCGATTTGGATGTCTGCGCTTAATTCACTCACATTGATAGTGGTCGTATTGCTTGGGGTTTGAGTGTTACATACAGAAGTGCTGTTAAGTATTTCCAGAATTTCAAAGGTGGTAGTAGTCATCGGATGGACGACCCATTGGAAGCCATCTCTCACGGCTACCAAGGTATCCCGTTGCGAACCCTCACTATAAACTACATCGACCGAATCATTGGTATTCAAACTAAAAGTCAGCGTTGTGCTATCTCCTGGACAGATGGTCGCATCGCCGCTTAGGCCTGCTATTATCTGAGGGTCAAAAATACC
>CBDUIU010000676.1:0-3035 GCA_965367335.1 uncultured Saprospiraceae bacterium | reverse complement strand
GGTATTGCCTTTGGAATGTTGCTTGGTTATCTGGGGTGGCAGATGATCCGTTCGATTCCTGAAAATAGCCATTTGATAGTGCTTCTCACCTTAGCAGTGGCACTTGGAGGATATTCACTGGCAGATATATTACATGTCTCCGGGCCTTTGGCGATGGTGGTCGCGGGATTGCTGATCGGCCATTATATTAACAAGCCAGATTTTAATACCAGTAGTAGGGAGTTAGTCAATTCGATCTGGGAAGTGCTCGATGATACACTTAACGGCATATTGTTCGTACTCATCGGTTTGGTTATTCACCTGCTCACTGTCAATAGTGAGTACTGGGCAGTGGCCATCATGTCCATTGTGTTAGTTTTAGTCGCTCGGTTTATTTCGGTCTGGATTCCATTTTCTTTATTACAGCACAGTCATACACCCGTTTTGAAAACCCTAAGTGTCTTGACCTGGGGAGGTCTGCGCGGCGGGATTTCAGTAGCGTTGGTGTTATCGATTGGGAAAGCCTATTCCGGTGAATTATTATTATTCATTACTTACTCGATTGTCTTGTTTTCGATTATCGTGCAAGGATTGAGCTTAGGAAAATTGGTGAAACGGCTAGGTTTAGGAGAAAAGTAAGTACGATTTGTGGCCAGCCAGAACTGCTTGTTTGTTGGGCCATCAGATAACTCCAGACTGTGTCATAATAAAAAAACGCCTTCCAGATTATAACGGGAAAGCGTTTTTTAATTTTATTATATTTCCATCAACTTCATTCATCACTCATTCATCCCTTCAATCTGCCCCTTTAACTCCGCTGCTCTACCTTTCTCTTCTTCCGTCTGGGCCAAATCTTCTGCCACTTCAACGTACGCTAAGGCCAACTTTGTTTGCTCTCGTACCGCCTCAATGATAGATAGCAAGAGATAATTATCAAAATTAGGCTCAACTTTAGCCTGTGGTGTCAGCCATTTAGAGGCCAGGAGCAATGCGTCCTGCTCGTGGCTAAATTCCTGAAGTAGGGTATAGGTTTCCTGAAAGACTTGATCTGCCTGCGGGTTTTTCTGCCATTCCGCTTCAACCAATTGCTGATAACTTTTCCAATCGGAGCGGCCACTAAAATACAATTTACGCGTTATTAAAACCGCTTCAGGTTGTTGAGCTGGCTCATCAATAAAGTAGGGGATGAGTTCCTTTTCTATGCGGGTAAGAATACTGGGATCACCCTTTTCAATTGCGCCCAACAAAGTATTGTTAAATAATTGTGCCGTGGTATTGGTAAAGGCCTCTTTATCGTAAGCCTCAATAAAAGCTGCTTTATTATGTAACATCACCTTAGTCGTACGCTGATCCAGGTCGGTAGCCGTAGCTTTGAGGAAGCTGCCATAATCACCGTTAAGCAAATCCTGGTCGCTAAGATCAGCCATCAGCGTTTTATAAATCGCATCACGGATGGTTTTGTCTTTGGTAATGGTATAATATTCTGCTAATTCTTTATTATTCAGCTTCCCTTTTTTATAGCCTTTTTCGTAAGTCGACCCTTTACTCACCGTATTGTAAATCCTTTGTGTGGATTTGCGAAATTTTTTCAACGGCTCATAGCCCTCAACAATACCAATGGATGCACCGTCACCATTGAAAAAGACAAAGGTAGGATAGCCTTGTACGCCGTTCTGTTGTGCAAAACCAGCCCCAAACTCAGATTCCGCATTCAATTTGATTGGCACATAATTCACTGCCAATTCCTCCTGGAAAGCTTTATCGGCAAATACTTCCCGATCCATTTTTTTGCAATAGCCACACCAGGTGGTATATAGATCTACGAGGATAAGCTTGTTTTGAGTCTGTGCACTTTTTAAGGTCGCTTGCCATTCTGCTTCACTACTAATTTCAGTAAAACCATTACCAGCTATAATATTTTGGCCTAAAAAAAGCAAAAAACAAACGGAAACGAGATAAGATTTTATCATTTGAAGTAAAATTTTTTAGAGGGTGCAATAGGGCCAGATGTGCCACAAGGGCCAAAATTCAGGCGAAGGGCCTTTATAATGTACCTTCAATGGATGCTGAAACTATGCTTACTCCGTGATTAAAAAGAGGAAAAGAACAGGTAGTTGACTAAATTAACCAGAAATAATACTCCTTTGGTCCATTTATCACAACTGCTATTTTTGGCCTCAGTTCAATGAAGTCAAATATTATTCCTGATTATAACTGATGATTGGGGAAATAAGTTGTGTGGATTGATTGACAGAAGTTCTGATTTATTGGGACACCTTAATCATCCGCTCTCACTGCGCTAATAGCCAGCTATACAAGTCCTCGCCTGCATAAACCCTCCGCCAGGTATCATGCCCGCTATCTGCGTGGATGGTAAACCGAACATCTTTGTGCCCTAGCCTTTCCAACTCATTTAGGCCCCGGTAAAAATATTGGGCCTCAATTACTTGATCGCGCCCTCCGGCAAAAGCCCAAACCGGTATACGATGTGCTGCAATCGGCCCCATTAAACTCGGATGACCCCAGCCGACGATCGGTGCAATTGCCGCAAATCGTTCCGGGTGATGACTGGCTAGCCACCAGGTTCCAAATCCACCATAGCTGATCCCTGTGAGGTAGACCCTGCTGGTATCAGCCTGGTAATCTGTCAGCACCTGATCCAGGATCGTCATCAGGTCCTTATCGATCTTGTCCCAGCCGACCGGTAGGGTAACCCTGTTTCCGGGAAAGGTATCCGCCTGTATTGCTCCCAACATGGGGTAATCAGCCCGAAATGCTTTTCCTCTGGGCGGGACCCCTTTAGCCATTCGCTTGGGAATCCAGCTAGTGTCTCTATCATCAATATAACTTTTACCCAAGGTATCCATCCCCATCATGGGTAATTGAGGTGCGATGATGATAAAAGGCAACTCTCTTTTTTGTATCCAGGCCTCATATAAGGGACCATGGATCAGGACATAATCCAGTTCGTCTTTACCATTACCCCGTTCACCGTTTCCATGCAGAAAAAGTAGCACCGGAAATTTGGTGTTGGATTTTTGATCATAACCTTTTGG
>CBDUIU010000675.1:0-3046 GCA_965367335.1 uncultured Saprospiraceae bacterium | reverse complement strand
GTTTTTTTTGTTTTTGTGCCAGCTATTAGTTTCATGTGCCTGCCTGTCAATTCGATTCCTTGCCAGGGTGAAGCCAGGCTATCAGTCTGTGCAGATAAGATAGAAACAACAAATAGGAATAAGCCAAGACTAATCGTAAGCGTCTTCATTTGATGGTTTTTATTTATCCTGACAATCTTTCCAGCTAAAGGGATGATCTTTAGCCCACTGCCTGGCATACTCATCCAGAGCATTAGACCAGGAAGCCATTTCACTACCGCCATTTAAGGAGCCATCATCTATTTTTTGCTGAAGATGTTTTTCCGCTCCTTTTACAAATGCGTCTACATCTGCCTGCCCGATTTTTCCGTAAGGGCCTTTATCAGGTTGATACCAGCCATTGAGTTCCGCGCTGACCACCAGCGGCTTTTTCTTTGGGCAAATACAAACGCCGATCAATAACTCGAAATGCATGCTGTACAATTGGGATTTTGCGTAGCCGTTTCCATCTGCATGTGCTGTCATTGTTGACAAACCCCAGGTATCGATTTGCAATCGTTTGGGTTTAGCATCAGTGAGGATCATTTCCGAGCATTGATTGTTTGTGCCCACCGCCGCGTCTTCAGCATCCTCCAATCCCTGGCGCAGATACATTTTGCGCGTAAGGGCCTGAACGGTCCCTTTTTGATCACCAACAGTGATATTCATAGCTCCAAAAGCGGTGGCATAGGTGTTAGACCAAAAAAAGAGATTAAAAGCAGCGTCGACACCCTCTTCAATTGACGGGATATCTATACCGAGAAACTCTTCTAACACTTCCTCTATATTTGTAGGGTCGATGTTAGGAATGTTCGCTAATTCATCAGGAATTTCAATACCGAGTTTCTCCAGTAATTGATCCAATACTTCCATCGCTTTAGCTTCCAATTCCTCTTTTAAAGCATCCTTAACCTCATCCGTTGCGGCATCTTTGACATACTTGCCAAATCCGTCTTTGGTGCGCCCCATCTTGCGTTCAATAAGAAACAGTACGGCTTGTTTACCCAGCCAGGTATAAGCCCGTAAGGTGGGTAAACTATTTTCATCATTACCAGCTACGGCGTCAAAGACAGTACCTTTTGCGGATATTCTGGAAATAGAAGTACCCACAACTACCGATTTACAGGATGCATCGTGGTCAAATTCCATCCAAAACTCATTACTTCCCTGTGAACTGGACTCCATATTTTCGGTACTCCAAACCCACTCATCGTTACCTTCCGCATCTTCAAACCAGGTTCGTGCATAAGCAGAAGCCCAACCGCCCACGTGATTGGCCCGCCAAAAAGCTACGGTACTCGTTGGGTTGCGAGCAATGTCATATTCCGCATAATTTTCGTCAGGATCAGCAGACATGCCAATGGAGATCTGTCGGCGTAACCGGGCCTTGATGGAATCACGTTCGGCTACATCACCCCAGCTTTCCGCAATTTTATGGTCGTAAGCCAACTCAGGGTTAAATTTAAAATCAGATGTGTAAGCACAATCCGAGACTTCTTCCGCTGGAGGTATAGTCGGCTCAGGATCAGAAATCAGTTCGGGATTATTATCCCTGACTACTTTAGCCTCGATCCCGGTAGCCTGGAAGGCATTCCAAAAATCATTCACCCCATTGTCCACTTGCTTTTTTACTTCCAGAGGAGCCTTGCTGATCTTTTGCCCGGAATTCGATTCAAACTGTTCGTAAACTTTTTCCGTAAAATCTTCTTTGTCATAATCATCATCGCCAAGGCTGGCCATTATAATCCAAGTGGTTTGTTGTACAACGGCCTCCCGTTCTTTTTGCTGATTACCGGAAAAGGGCGTTTTGATCATACCGGTAGCAATCAGATGATCCGCCGCTTTCTCAATGTTGTTTACAATATTGACGACCAGCGGTGCAAAATCCTGAGGGAATTTATTAATATCAATAGTACCCCCTAGCGGTCGGTCAGTGCCGGGCCAGGTGACAATGATAGCTTGTTCCGGATTGACTCTATTAGCGGTAAATCCTCCGGACTGGCTGACGGTTCCAATTTGTGAGAGATCAAATTCCGGTAAAGGAACTGTTTGGATAAGCGACGTCAATCCTGCTTGGCTAGCGGGTGCAGAAGAGGTTCCCACGGGTAACCATGAATTAATAGATGGCATATCCTCTTCTAATGAAACCGGAGGGGTATGTACATCCGTACAATAACCGGTCACAGGAATGGTGATACTTTGACCGGGAGGTATCGTATGACCGGGTGAAATCCGTCCTACATAAGACTGGTATCTTCCATTGGAGGGAATGTAAAAGGTCTGTGTTGCCAGGTTTATAGTGTGCTTGCCCGGATTTCTAACCGTTAAAGTAGCAATATGGCCTGTTGTCTGACCGGTTCCTTTAGCGCTAATAACTACCGGTGGCGTTTCATTTTCGTTTGGAGTATTGACTTGGGCATAGGCCGAAGTGCAAGATACCCATAGCGCCAGTGTCACGAAATACAGGAATGCTTTCATGAGGTTGCATTTAGTTAGGAAGGAAAAAGTAGAAAAGTGCTGACTTGCTTGGGAATCAATAAGCGTTCTAAAACAGGCGTTTCAGTTGTGAAGTGGCTTCAATATAGTCATAATATTTCAGCGCATCAAAAATTATTGAATTAAATAGACTAACGATTAAACGGTCAGTGATTGCGAATGTCTATACATAAAACCCATTACACTATGCCTCGTATTTTACTTTTTCTTTTCCTGTTCTGTGGCACTCTTATGCCCGCAATTAGTCAAACACTTTATTTTCCCCCTACTACCGGGAGTACCTGGGAAACCACTTCGCCGGAGTCTCTCGGTTGGTGTTTAAATGAGGTGGACAGCCTCTACCAGTTCCTCGATGAGAATAATACCAAAGCATTTCTGGTACTCAAAGATGGCAAAATCGTTTTGGAAAAATATTTCGATACCTTCCAGCAGGACAGTCTTTGGTATTGGGCCTCGGCCGGAAAGTCACTGACTGGTTTTTTGATCGGCATGGCGCAACAAGAGGGCCAGCTATCTATCAATGATAAAACTT
>CBDUIU010000674.1:0-3048 GCA_965367335.1 uncultured Saprospiraceae bacterium | reverse complement strand
GAAAGTGAACAGGCCATTCTGGAGTATTTAAATTCGTCATCTACTGAAGACGACACTTTTGCTTTTACAGATAGCCTCCAACTGTTTTTTCAGAAAACAACTCCCGAACGAAAATTACATACCGCAAGCAAAGCTTACAAGACTAATCCTACTCCGGCGAATTCCAAAGAGCTCACCGCTGTCTACATGGATTATGAAGCCTACCTTTCCGACCAACCACCTCCGAGTGATCACCCTGATAGCCTGGTCAGCTATTATCAGCAATTGATAACCTTGTGCGAAACGGCCAGTCAATACAGCGGATTATTTCCTAACCAACAGGAAAACTGTGCATATAATTACATCAACCTTGCAGTGGCTTTATCCAGGCAGCTGGAACTAGCTGAGAATCGAAAGACTGAATTAGAAATTATAGCTGAAATGAAGAAATACTTTCAGCAAGCAAAGAAAATATTGAACAGCTTGCCGGATAATATCTTCATTAGTCAAGCTTTAGAGCAATGTGAGGCATACCTATCGTTTTGTGAAACATGGTAAGGCGCAAATCAATACTTACCAAGCAGCATAGTGTCACCACTACTTTGACTTAGGCGAAAAAAAAAATAGTGTTCTAAAGTAAGAACACCACAATTCAAAAGCTTCACAACCACTCTAATCATCACGATTAGAGTGGTTTTTTAATTAAAGGTTTATTGGTTGTTACAGGCAGAGACGCAATGCGTTACCTTTTGTAGCCAATTAAATTAGATTCTCAGTTAAGCCTTAAGAAATTAAACTTCAGAAAAGTTAGTAGAACGCCATAAGAAGATATCAATACTAAACCTTGATACAATCAAGTAGTAGTTTAAAATCGAATTAGCATAACAAGGTGCCTACTTAATGGCAAGCCATTAAGGAAAAATTACTGAAAATATTCACGGGAAAGTGTAAAACGATATGTGGGAGGATGTTCAAACGGTTCGTGGGGAGAAAAAGAAGATAAAAATAGCAATTTTAAAAAACTACCAGCTTTGTCTTCTGCCTTTTTGGGAAACATAATTAGCACCGATGGTAATTAGTCCCCCTACTAAAAATGCCGCTGAGGCAATGTAAATAATTAACATAAGTCCTGTGTTTTGAATGATTAAATCAAAATTCATCAGGCCTTGGGGGTAGGCGCAAAATGAGCATTTTTTTGCATATAAACAAAATTTTTTTTATTTTTTTCCATCTACACCTGAGTGCATTTTGTTAGGTGTTCAATTATATCTTAATAATAAAAAAAATCTAGTTCTCTTGGTGTAATTTACTACTTTAAGACTATATTGTGGGCTAAAAGAGAGCAAATACTAATAATTCTTACATTTCGATAGTCCAAAATTGGACCATATTTCCCCACTAGAGCTTTCATTTCCATTGTATTAACTTTTAAATTATTAAGAGTTAATACAATCGCACTATTTGTGACAATCAAATAAAACTACTACTGTGGAGAAATCTATTTTTATTAGCATGGCAAAGGCAGACAGCCACTGGATGAAACATCTGAATAAGTGGGCTAGCAAAGGACAATTAGGTGAAGACCTGTTTTTAACAACCGAGATGGCTACCCCTATGAGCCAGGAAGAGGCCAAACGTATCTTAGAACCTTACGTGAGGCACGCGACACTTTGCTTTATTCTTAGTGGAGAAAACCAACATGTAGAGGAATGGAATCAAGCATTGCTGGAGTTGGCAGAGGAAACCCGTAGCAAATTATTTGTCATGCGGATCCCTTTAACTACTGATCCTGTTCCCGAATACCTTGAGCACCTGGATGAAATTGCCTTTAACCCTAATGCTATTCAAAAACAATTTAGAGCTTTAAGGAATTTCTCATACCTCCGGGATTAATTTGTTTCATAATATCTTAGTAAAACTTACCCTTTGAGTCGACAAATTCCTTTTTTGTCTACTGTCAAAATTATTCCGGATAGAGAGCACAGGCCTATTTTAGCTAGCGTGAGCACTTTGGGCTACTTATAGATCTGTACAAATTCAAGTGATCGAATAATTTTAATGCTTTTACCTGTTTTTCCAAAATAAAAACTACTTTTACTGCGCCTGCAGAAACCAAGTAAAAGTTAATTTTACCTCACCTACATCACTATTCTATCGACTGCTTGCCCATCCGCAAGGGATCGATAAAAGTAGATTAACCTGAAGTGCTTATGTTTTTCAATTCCAAAGGAAAGGAAACTCAAACCTACGATGCGATTGTAATTGGATCAGGCATCAGTGGCGGTTGGGCGGCTAAAGAATTATGCGAAAAAGGCTTGAAGACCTTAGTATTGGAGCGCGGTCGAAATATAAAACATGTGATCGACTATCCAACTGCCAATCTGGATGTCTGGGAATTACCCAATCGCAACCAACCCACAACTGAATCCCTAACTCGGCAACATAAACAAGCTCGTTATAGTAATCGGACCCGACCTGGTACAGGTCATTTCTATGTAGATGATCAGCTGCATCCTTATGAAGAAACAAAACAATTTGATTGGATCCGGGGGTATCACGTTGGTGGCCGGTCTCTTACCTGGGGGCGTCAAAGTTATCGTTGGTGTGAACTCGACTTTGAAGCAAATGCCAAAGAGGGCATTGGTGTTGATTGGCCTATTCGCTATAAAGATATCGCTCCCTGGTATGATTACGTAGAGCGCTACGCTGGCATTAGTGGTCGTAAGGAAGGACTTTCCCAATTACCCGATGGGCAATTCATGCCGCCGATGCAAATGAATTGTGTCGAAGAGCAGACCCGCGACAAAATAAAAGCAGCTTTTCCCGAACGGTTGATGACAATTGGCAGGGTCGCTCATATCACCGCCGGCCCTCATAATGGCCGGGGTAAATGTCAGCATCGTGATCGCTGTAGCCGGGGTTGTCCCTATGGTGCTTATTTTAGTAGTAACGCTGCCACCCTACCCGCAGCTGAGGCAACGGGAAATATGACCCTTCGTCCGCATTCCATTGTACACTCCATTATATATGATAAAGAAAAAGGCAAGGCAACTGGTGTAAGAATTATTG
>CBDUIU010000673.1:0-3049 GCA_965367335.1 uncultured Saprospiraceae bacterium | reverse complement strand
ATACAGTTTTGCTATGGCTAATTCACACCCAAATGTCTTAAAATCTGCTAATTACACTACGTTGAGCAATGATAATTTTGGAGTAGAGCGTATCCTTAAAAAACTTATAAAAGATAAAAACTAAGTCTTTTGTTTCTTCTTGCGTGCCGCCGGAAACAAAACATTGTTTAAAATTAGTCGGTAGCCAGGAGAATTTGGATGAAGTTCCAACTCAGTTTTGGGATCCCCTACCCTATGCTGGTAGTCCTCCGGATCGTGCCCTCCGTAGAATGTAAAAAATCCCTTCCCTTTTATACCATGTATATAGCGGGCTTCTCCGTTTATTTTGTTTTCACCTAAAACCAGTACGGTAGGTTTTATTTCATTTCTTTCAAAAGCAGTCGTCTGGCCCATAAATCCTTTTACCAGCGAAGTGTGATTCTGGCATAGCATAGTTGGGACAGGATCCCACTTTGCTGAAAAATCCATTAAACTAAAATAATCTGTCTCTCGTGCAACATTATTCCGTTTACTTGTCATATCAATGGAAGAAAATTCATATCGCAATGGATTTCGTTCCAATGTAAAGTTTGTAAAGGCAAAGGTTTTTTTAAAGTTCAGCCTGCTTTGATAATTGGCATCCGAAGGATCCCCATCAAACATTGGCTCACAAATATCAACGCCGTCGGCGGCGAGTGAAATATCGAAACTATCTGTTGCAGAGCACATTGCAAACATGAATCCTCCGCCTATTACATAATTCCTTATTTTGAGTGCAACAGCTCTTTTTTCCTCTGAAACCTTATTGAATCCGAGCTTTGCCGCTAAGGCCTCCGCTTCCCGTTTACCTTCAATATACCAGGGAGCAGCTCTGTAAGCCCCATAAAACTTACCGTATTGTCCGGTAAAATCTTCATGGTGCAAATGAAGCCAATCATACAAAACAAGCTTATTATCAAGCACTTCTTCATCATAAATGGTTATATAAGGAATTTCAGCAAAAGTTAACGCCATCGTTACGGCATCATCCCATGGTTGATTGTTCTTTGGTGAGTATACCGCAATCTTTGGGGCTTTCTCGAGAATTACTGCCTCTTGATTCCTGGACGGACTGCTTATTTCATCCAGAATGGATTGTGTCTGTCCGTCCGACAGGATTTCGAAACTAACGCCACGAATCTGGCACTCTTTCCGGATACTTTCACCATCAGGCAATAAAAATGAACCTCCCCTATAGTTAAGAAGCCATTGAACTTTTTGTTGTTTGGTTAATACCCAGTATGTAATACCGTAAGCTTTTAAATGGTTTTCCTGACTCTCCGCATCCATTGGAATTAGGATTGCAGAGGCTTTGGCCTGAAAAGAAACTAAAAAAAGATATAGAATTAGTATCAGAAAGGTTGTAGTCTCAGGCTTTCTGAATTTGAATAAGCAGGTTTTAAAAAGGTACATCATTATCATCCGGGTCTAAATCAGAATCATCATTCATTGTGCTTCCAAAAGCTTCTTCCGTATTAGGAAGGTTTTTGGTAATGAAAGGATTATCCCCATCTATATTCATCTTTGACTGAAACTCAAATGGTGAATCAAAGTCATCCAAGTTATCAAATTTACCCAGTTGTGCAATGAACTTTAACCTAATATTATCTAATCCGCCATTCCTGTGTTTAGCTACAATAAACTCTGCCTGGCCCTGAGTTGGTGTTCGCTCTTCATCATCCCACTCATCAATTTTATAATATTCCGGTCGATAAATGAAGGAAACGATATCCGCATCCTGCTCAATAGCGCCAGATTCCCGTAGATCAGACAAAATAGGCCTTTTGCTACCTCCTCTGGTTTCTACAGCCCTTGACAGCTGAGATAAAGCAATTACCGGAACATTTAATTCTTTTGCCAGTGCCTTTAAGTTTCTCGAAATTGTAGAAATCTCCTGTTCTCTATTTCCACCCTTTTGGCTTCCACCCGCAGTCATTAGTTGCAAATAATCGAGTACTATTAATTTAATTTTATGCTGTGATGCTAATCTTCTAGCTTTTGCCCTGAGATCGAAAATGGACAGCGAGGGGGTATCGTCAATGAATAAAGGAGCTTTTTCTAGTGCTTTTACCTTTACATTTAATTGTTCCCATTCATGTTTTTCAAGTCTTCCAGTCCTTAGCTTCTCAGAAGGTAAACCTGTTTCAGAAGATATCAGCCTGGTAATTAATTGTACAGAAGACATCTCCAAAGAGAAAAAGGCCACAGGTATATTAGAATTCACAGCCATATTTCGTGCCATGGACAAGGTAAGTGCAGTTTTACCCATACCCGGCCGTGCAGCAATAATAACCAAATCACTTGGTTGCCATCCGGAAGTAAGCCTGTCTACCTTGTCAAAACCAGAAGGAATACCACTTAATCCATCTTTATTAGATATTTCCTCGATTTTCTTTTTGGCCTGAATCACAAGGTTTTGAGCAGTTTCAGCAGAACGCTTTAAATTTCCCTGAGTAACTTCATATAATTTGGCCTCAGCATTGTCCAGGAGATCAAAAACATCTGTAGAATCAGTATACGCATCTTCAATAATTTCACTCGAAATTTTAATCAGACTTCGTTGAATATATTTTTGAAGAATAATCCTTGCATGGAACTCAATATGTGCCGAAGAAGCTACTTTTTGAGTTAATTTTATTAAATAAAAATCTCCCCCTACGGACTCAAGCCTCTCATCCTTGCGTAGTTGGCTCGAAACGGTTAATAAATCTACCGGTTCCGAACTTTCGAACAGTTTGAAGATAGCTTCATAGATATAACGATGTGCATCTTTATAAAACGCATCCGGATGTAAAATGTCAATTACCTCATCCACACCTTTCTTATCAATCATCATTGCGCCAAGCACAACTTCCTCTAAATCAACAGCTTGAGGAGGTATTTTACCCTTCTCCAGGTTGATGATAGCCGACTTACCTATTTTATGACCAATAATTGGACTGGGTTTTTCCATGTGTGTAAAAATATACAATTAACCTTTAGTTAACTTTAAATTGAGCTTCAACGATATCAACTGGTAATTAACAATTAG
>CBDUIU010000672.1:0-3051 GCA_965367335.1 uncultured Saprospiraceae bacterium | reverse complement strand
CAGGGGTTTGTGCTGGGCCGGTATACTGAATAGTGGTCTTCTTATTGGTATCAGCTGATTCTATTGTTAGTTTCTTATCAATTTTCAATGCCGATTTCAGCTCATAAAGGCTGGCTGTCAAAAGGATAGTGTCGCCACTAACCGCCTCTTGTACCGCTGTTTGTAGTTCGGCAGTGGAGCCTACGGAGTGGCTTTGAGCACTATTCTCTGCAGCTGGTTTTAGGGGATACCAATCCGGTCCGTATTGGGACAAGTCCATAAGGTTCAGATTCTCGACCGGTTCTCTGGTGATTGCGCCAATAGCATTATTGTTTGCGCGTGAATTGCCAAACAGATCTTCCGCAATCAAATCAAATTCGAAACCTTGATAAGGTTCAATTTCCGGCAGATTATTTGTTGGGATAAAAATGTTTTCCTCCAGTTCTGAAAGTGAAAAATTCCCTGGCTTAAGCGCTGAATCATACTTAAATGGGACGCCATGATTGTTTATAAAATTGCTTTTAAAAGTGATTCCATCCAATGAATCGTGAGCGATAATTGGCTGTTCATCCCCCTTTTCATTATAGATGAGGTTATTCGCCACAATGGTGCGAATGGGTCTTTCTGACCTGATTTCGGAAGCTGGCAGCACGTCCTTTTGATCAATGTTGGAACCTACCCCAAATTGCCAGGGTGAAGTACAATTGATCCAGGAGTTGTAGGCCACAACAACATCAGTAACTTGTATGTAACGATTCAATGGCGATTTTGGAATTCCGTTCATCACGGCAAGGGGGCTTCTGAAAACCTTTCCCTTTAAATTGTAGAAATAATTGTTCGTTACCCAATGTCCGGTTCCAATTAAGCGCACACCCCCAATTTGTTCAGAAGCCGTATCGCCGATAAAATAATTGCCGTCTATGATACAATAGTTTCCGTGTCTTGTGACCAACGAGCCTTCACTCTTGTAAAAGACATTGTTCCTGAACTCATTAAAATTCGATTTACTTGAAATCACTTCTACTTCCCCATTGCATCGATCAAAAAAATTATTTGCCACCAGGGTATAGCTGGGCGCCATGGAAGTAAAACTATTACCAAGCTGTATGGTCTCGGCACTAGGTCCGCCTTTGGGAGGTCTGGGTCCAAAATAGTTATTAGTGATTCTATGGTAATTCTTTATGCTTTTATTTCCTTCCAGATCAACCCTGATGGTAGGCCCTCTATTCGATTTTCCGGCGATATAACAATGCTCTAATGTGTTATGGCGGCCGTTGAACTGCACCCAAAGATCAGTAAGGTTTCTTTGGGGTTTATTATAATCCAGAATAACGCAGTTAATGATACTCGAATGGTTGGCAACCGTATCTTGGTTGATCGAAAACTCGATAACAGCATCGGAAGGAGACCACCCATCAGTGAAGTACAAACCGTTGACTACCAAGTATTCCCCACCAAGTTTTAAATCGGATTTTCCATTGATCACTACATCTCCGGCAGTTTCTGCTTTTAATGTGATAGGCTGTTTCTCAGTGCCATATCCTACAAATCGAATCTCAACATCGTTCCAGTCGCCATTTGCCATTACTATTTCATCTCCAGGAGCTGCTTTTACGAACGCTTCCTTTAATTCAACGATATCTTTTACATAGATACTCTTAGAATCAGAATTTTTACCACAGGAAAATAGTAACAGGAGCACACTTATAACGAAAGAACTTTTTTGTATCATTTCAGTTTTTATAAGACTTTATTGAATGTTAAATAGCCGAAATCTTTAACTAAAAGCTTACTAAAGGTAAAATTTATGCTATTTATTTAAATTGGTTAACCAGTTTGGTTTACCAAAAATACATATATTTGTCAGACACGCAAGTTGTTAACATTTATTCCACGTTATAAACCTTAATCCGTAACCGATTATGCATAAAACTAAAAAAGTGATTACGAGGAGAGACTTTACCAAATTATCTGCTGCGGCTATCGGAAGTATACCATTAATGGGTTTTAATAACAGTCTTTTTAATACAGTTTCAAATTCGAAAGACAACATTTCCATCAGCTTGTTTTCTAAACACCTGCAATTTCTTGATTATAACGATATGTCTGAAGCCGCAGCCGAATTAGGTTTTGACGGGCTAGATTTAACCGTTAGACCCAAAGGTCATGTCTTACCGGAAAGAGTAACTGATGATTTACCAAAGGTGGTTGCCGCAATGAAGAAATACGGTCTTAATCCTGGCATGATGACAACCAACGTTTGGGATGGTAAGAACGTTGAACACAAAACAGTTTTAGAAACTGCAAGTAAGCTGGGGTTTACACATTACCGCACAGGCTGGTTAAAATATCCAGAAGATAGAACAATTGAGGAAAGTCAAGCTCTTTACGGTCAGCAGGCTGCAGAATTAGAGGTGCTAAATAAAGATTTAGGGTTAATTGGTTGCTATCAAAACCACGCAGGAAATCATGTAGGCGCACCCATTTGGGACCTGCCACCCATTCTCTCAGCAACAAATAATGAGTATATAGGATGCCAGTATGATATCAGACACGCAGTCGTTGAAGCAGGAAGCAGCTGGGAATTGGGCTTACGACAGATAAGGCCTTTTATAAAATCTATCGTTATCAAAGATTTTAAATGGGGAAAAGTCGATGGAAAATGGAAACCGGTCAATACGCCACTAGGAGAAGGAATGGTCGACTTTAATCGATACTTTTTGTTGCTCAAAAAATACCAAATCAATGTTCCTGTTTCCTTACATTTGGAATACGATTTGGGTGGTGCGGAGCACGGAGCTTCGAAAATTACAATAGACAGAAAACAGGTTTTTAATGCCATGAAAAAAGACCTTGCATTTCTTAGAAATGCCTGGGATAAAGCCGAATAACATTATTTATACTTTACTAAATGATCTCATTATCTCCTCAAACTCGTGAACAGCTAAAAAAAGTAAGTACGGCAACTATCGCCACCTGCCTGTTTAAAAAAGGGTTGAAAAATCAATTTATCCAGGGCGTAAAACCTCTTAAATCGGGAAGACCCACCATGGTTGGAGAAGCGTATACTTT
>CBDUIU010000671.1:0-3054 GCA_965367335.1 uncultured Saprospiraceae bacterium | reverse complement strand
TGCGGTTGGCGGTTTGTTTTTTCATTGTATAGTGTTGTAAGTGGTTTGTGATGGAAGGGGTTGTTAAGGGGGTTGAACTGCTATTTGCTGGTTTTGGTTATTACGGGTTTTAAAACTGCGCTTCGCTGGTTTTGGTTATTACGGGTTTTAAATGGGGGTGGCTCAAAAAGCGTTGCTTTTTTCGGGGTGTTTGGTTATTAGGGGTTTTAAACTGTTGTGCTCAGAAATCTGCGATTTCTTCGGAGTGTGTTATTGGTATGGCTATTTTCTGATAGTTTGGGGCCTGCTTGAAATGTGTAGGCTTGCCAGATTCACTTTAGCTCGTAAGCACATCAAATTATCTGCAATATATTCCTAATCTAATATAAAACCAAATGTTTGGTTAAAAAATTTTATTTTACTCAGTTGGTATTTTCTTGCTATTATTTGTTTTAGGGGAGGAGATTAAACTTTTAAAAATATTTGTCGATTTGAGAAATAAAATAAAAAAACCCCCGAAGCGATCGCCTCGAGGGTTTTTATTTTCAACCAGATAAAATGGCTTATGTCATTACGCCCAGTAGGCGATCTTTGAGTTCTCTCAAAGTTGCTTGACGTTTTTTGATAGCCGTGATCTGACTGCCTTTACCTTTGCGGTATTTTTCATCCAGTAATACAGGGTCGAGCATAGAAATCATAAATTCCAGGTGTTCTTTGACACTCAGGCGCTTAATACTTGAGCCGCCTCTGTTCCAGGCTTTCTGGTAACTTTTCACAGCCTTATTGACCAGGTCATCTGGTTTTTCAACATCATCCCGATCTTTAAGTACGAGGTAGAAAATATCAAAGGTAGCCATAGCAGAGTATTCCCAGAAATCCGGCCGGGCTTTGTCTCTAATCTGTGCTTCATCATATGCCGCGGACAATTCGTTCTGAATGGTGGCAATGTCTGGCAGATCTGCTAATAGTTTTTCTGCTTTTGTCTTTCTACCTCCTCCCTTATGTGCTTTGTGTTCATTGATGGCAGCCTCAGGTAATAACCAGTCCAGGATAGCACCTACCGCTAACCAATTGAGCAGTGGATAATGATCAATCTTACCGGTTTGTTCCATTCTCATGTCCAAGGCCAGTTTGTAATAATGTGCTGAATGTTTCAAAGCATCCCAAACTTTTTCATTTGTTTTTACCGAAGTATCATTACCTCGTGAGTTTTGGATAAAACAGGCTTTACGCTTATAGGCAGAACCAAGTAAGTTGTACCTGGAGGCGTTTGTGAAAATCTCATTGAGGCGATTGATTTCCTTAATGGCGATATCAATCTGGCGTTTGGCAATGGAAATATTTCGCTTGTGTTCTGACTCATTATTAGTATGTCGGTTGATGAGCGCCACTGCGCCACGTGCCCGAAGATTAGCCAGTTGCTCTAATCCGGCAACCGTATATTCGGCCTTATCCAAACCAGAGGCGGTTTCATAATATTGGATCGCTTTATCGATCATTCCTAAGTCGGTATAGGCACGGGCAATTTTTTCAACAATATTTGCACGATTCATCCATTTAGCCGGTATATCTTCCATGATCGCCTCTAAATCTTCCACTAAGCTCAGGTGGTTTCTACCATAAGCGGAATGAGAGCGACTACTAATATTTTCAATATCAATAATAGCTTCCGTTGGGTCCACATATTCTTTTCTCCAACGACCACCAGAATTAGCGCTTTTGCGCAGTGTGAAAAAAGGATCACCATAAGCCTGATAAGCGCCCCAGGTAATATTCTGACGGTATTTATCATAAGTGGCTTTTCTGGCAGCCTGAATAGCATATCCAAAAGTGCTTCCAGCAAACATTTTTTTATAAAAAGTATTAGAGAAAAGATCTGCAGCTGCATCGTTTACGGCCCAACCGGCAACAATAACAGCTCGTACGCCCATCCGAATAAGTTGGGTGCCAAGGTTGGCTGCCAGTTTGTGTACCTGTGGCTGATTTTCTGTCTCGACGTCAATATGACCTAAGTGGCAACAATTGACAAAGACCATGTCTGGTATCCAACGCAATTGTTGAATAATGCCTGGCGTGATGAAATCGTTATCACCAATGACAACTCCCGTCCTGCTTGGATCATGTTTGTCATAATCTCCATGGGCGGCAATGTGCATGATCTGATAACGTTGCTTGAATAATTTTTTCAGGACTGATGGCGCCGTTTCTTCAATAGAATCGACAACTTCGAAGTCACTATTTTGTAACAGTGCTTTTACTAATTTTGCCTCTTTTACAGCAGCGGGTAGTTTCGGCCAACTACTGCTGGGGTCGCCGATCACTAGCGCCCTTCGCTCCGGTGTCATGTCAACATCAGTTCGGAACTCGGTCGAAGTGAGTTGGCGTAACATACCGGCTTGCACCGCCATCGGGTCTTCTTGTTCACCCAAAGAAGGATCCACCAATAATTCCCAGGGGTAATGAGCAGATTCCTCGTCGACGATCCACAGGATATTTTTTCGTTCGCTGGCGTAAGCTTTAAATTGGTTTGGCAACAACAATTCAAACATGGCCTGCGCAGCATCCGGATCCCAATCCGTATAATAAACTGATTTTTCGATCATGCTGTCTACCAGTCTGCGATGATCAGGCTGGTTCACTTCTTCACCACGTGCCCGGTCCGTCAGCGAAGTGAATTTTAAAGTGCGGATCTCAACCACCTTATCTTTTTTCTCAGGATCCTTTTCATTTTTATATACTTTTTGCTCCTTCAAACTTTCCACTTTGATCCGATGCCACCAACTGGAATTATCATCATACTGGATACGCTTATAGCCACCATTGACCGTTTTCAAATGCGGACTACCAATGGCGAATTCCCGACTAAATTGCTCCTCTTTTAGCAGGCGTTGCAATATTTTTGCAGCCTGAACCGCCCGGTTTTGGAAAACTTCGATGAACTCAATTTCGTCAATAGGAGGCATGTTTGGGATGCCGAGTGCTTTGATCCGAAGGTTAGCCGCCTGGATACCGGTGAGCAGTGCTCGTATACCGGTACGCATATCCAAGCCGGCATAACCACTACCAATAAGCAGG
>CBDUIU010000670.1:0-3057 GCA_965367335.1 uncultured Saprospiraceae bacterium | reverse complement strand
AACAAGGAGAGCTCACTACTGCTACAGAACCCGTATATGCTAATGAGCAACTCGTAGATGTCAACCTGGATGGAACCCCGGAAGCTTTATTAATCAACAAAGACAATGACAACCTTGCTGAAATGATAATATCTCCAAACGGACAACAGGTATATGCCTTTGTTGACTCCGAAAATGACGGCACGATCGATAGCCAGTACCTACTCACCACAGAAGGTAAACTGGAATTTATTGCAGAATTAGACAACCCTTTTCCAGCACCCAAAATGGCTACGGTGCAGTACCGGGACCTACAGGGAAATGATGGGATCATCGATGCAAAGTTATACGATAAAAATGCCGATGGGATCGCCGACCGGGTAGACTTGGACGTCGACGGGGATGGTGTATTTGGCAAAGCTTATTTTGATACTAACGGCGATGGCAGGTTAGATACCGTTGCTGATGTGAACGACGATGGCGTCCTAAGCAATATTATTGTCTTAAATACGCCTTTCGATGCGCCCGAATTACTTGGCGAAGTAAAATCCACTCCGATAGAAACTACCGAAGATGCAAACGGCTTGTTGGCTGAAAGCAATACAACTGAGGTGAGCTTTACCGGTGAGACAGATAGTGATGATGATGAAATGGCGGGAATTGATCCGGATAGCGATATGGATGAATGGGACTAACACGCTACGCTAAAGCATTGAAGTATGATGAATGATGGAAAATTTGGATGGTTACGAATTTTAAATCCGCCGACAGGGTGTCAGGATCGTTTTGCCTTACGCAATGAGAAGTCCAAATCCAATGCAATTGGCAGGCGGGCAAAGATCTCTCCTCCGGATGTAAACATCTTACTGGATACCAAGGATAATAGTATAAGCCGCCGCCATTGTTCCATTAAAATTTCGATGAGGGATGCGCGCTATGTTTATCTGCTTTCGGATCTGGGCAGCAAAACGGGCACCTTGATCTATAAACGGCAAAACAATCAGCATCAGTTAAAAATAGTTGAAGGGGATCAGGTTTATATCAGTGACCAGGATATTATTCAGGTCGGTTCCCTGCGGATGCAAATTGAGTTACCCATTGAATAAAAAAGTGCTACTATGAAAGTTCTCCTTTATAATCTATTTTTGCTTCTTGTGCTCTCCACTTGTGGTCCTGAGATGACTACGGATACCCCGGTACAAGCATTTGCAGGAATGACAACAAGTCAGGAGAAAGCGGTTGGACAAAAAACGTATGTGGTCATTGCTGCAGTGGGAGACTACAAATATTACCGGGCTGGCCAGGGAGATTTACGCTATACCGTGAATGATGCCAACAAGTTATATCAGTATTTTCTCAACCCATTACATGAAAACCTGCCAAAAGAGCAAGTCGTCTTTTTGAAAAATGAGCTGGCAACTAAAGCCAGGATTACCAGCGCATTGTTACAAACCTTTGCCAAGGCTACCGAAAAAGACAGGGTTATCTTTTACTTCTCAGGCCACGGGCTCCCCAATATGTTGATGCCCTATGAAGCCACGGGCAAAAACAAGTTAACTGCGATTGATTACCAGGAGATCAAGGCGGCATTTAAACAGAGCCGGGCTGGTACAAAAATTTGTTTCATTGATGCTTGCTTTGCAAACTCCGTTAAATCCCAAAAACAGCCCGGGAGAGCTGATCAAAAAAAAGCAGCAGAAAAAGCTATGGTTGACTCGGAAATTGCAGTGATGGTTTCGTCCCAATCATATCAGACATCCATAGAATACCAGGCACTCAAACAAGGTGTATTTTCTTATTTTTTAATCAAAGGCCTGGAAGGTTTGGCGGATAAGAATAAAGATAAAGTCATTAATATTCTCGAACTACACCAGTATGTTTATAATAATGTAAAAGTATATACTAAGAACAAACAGGTCCCACATACATTTGGCCGGTTTAATAAAAATATGCCCGTGGTTAAATTGCGGTAAACTACTGTTACAACTATATATTTTTTCAAACCAGCCTATATTGAAGGCTGGACAAAAGACACCATGAAAACCAGCTTAGCTCCACAAACCCAACTGAAACAAGGTAGCTACACCATTCTTAAAGAACTTGGTAGTGGTGGTTTTTCTATTACCTATCTGGCCCAAAACGAGTTGGGGAAAAAATTTACGATCAAGGAGCTATTTATTCACAACCACTCCCGTCGTGGCAGTGACAACCAAGTCATTTTTGCCGGCCTGGAGGCAGCCCAACTGGAAAAAATAAAAGAGAAGTTTAAAGCAGAAGGAGCATTATTATTACAGTTAGAATCCTACAAGATCCCGCACATTGCCCAGGTGCAAAATTACTTCTCAGAGAATAATACATTTTATCTGGTGCTGGATTATGTAGAAGGAGAAAGCCTGGAGGCATTAGTGAAAAAAAATGGTCCGATTTTTCTTCCCGAATTAACTCCCTGGATCAATCAGATCGGTACTGCATTAGCGGAATTACACCGAAATCAATTTTACCACCTGGATGTCAAACCAGGCAATATTATCATTACGCCTCAGCAGGAAGCCGTTCTAATTGACTTTGGCCTCAGCCGGACTTTTGACCCTGGCCTCGACAAAGAACTCACCGCCATGTCTTTCACCGAACGCTACGCCCCGCCGGAACAAATGAATGGCCGGACCAAGCCGCACCCTACGATGGACATTTATGCCTTTGCGGGTACGATTTGTTATGCTTTAGCCGGACATACTTCTGTCTCTGCTAATTCCGATGACTTTGCCAGCAAACTCCCCGGCTTATCCGCTCAGCAAATCAGTGCTTTGCAAAAAGGCTTATCGCTATATCCGCAGGAACGACAACAGAGTATTTTTGAGTTCGTCAAAGACCTACGTGTAGATGCCCCGGGTGATCGCACGGTATTGCCAGGCGCAAACCCACAGCTGGCTTTCCAACCGTCAACAGCTCAACCACCGAAGTCGCAACAAAGGGTGAACAAGAACTGGCTATATCTGGCGGGAGTCATCGCAGTGTTATTGATCAGTGGATTTTTATGGGTGAAAAGTCAAAGCCACACCTCTCCTGCTTTAACGGACA
>CBDUIU010000669.1:0-3060 GCA_965367335.1 uncultured Saprospiraceae bacterium | reverse complement strand
CCTATTAGCGCTTGTAATGATTGGGCTCCGCTAAGAATAGAACCGTCAGTGCTGGTCCATTCATATTGATAATGATTTCCACTGGATGATTGACCGGCATCCAGCCAAAGGTTGGAGTCCCGGCAGGTCCAGCTTGGGGGTGGTGCAATGGCTACTCGTGGAGAGATGGTATCAATCTCTACTAAAAATTGGGTTTCATCGTCACATCCATTTTCTAATGATTTGACGAGCAAGCGATAGGCACCGGGCTGATTGATTTCTAACTGGGGTATGGTGTCCAGCCCATTGCCAGGCTGCGTTACTCCTGATGGCATGAACCACTGAAAGGAAAGTAGACGAAAGGGTTGAGAAGTGGACGCGTCCAGGATCGTTTGTTGTTGCTTGCAATCAAAGCTAGTGGGGCCCAGCGTGGTAATACTGGCGGACGGTGGAAGGGTATCCCAGGCAATAAAAACCTCATCACTTACCATACAATTCGTTGGTGTATGGGTGACCTGGAGTTGATAGGTTCCACCAAGGTCAATGTAAGGATTGAATTGAGTGGCTCCAGAGAGAATACGACCATCAACGGTTGTCCAGTCGTAGCGATAATCCGGACCGATAGAGCCGCTACCCTGAAGTTGAAGTTGGGGAATTGCGCAAGTTAGTTTTTCGTCTTCCCCGGCTTCTGCTTCGGGGACTGTATTGGTTAAGTTGATCTGATAATCAGCGGAATGAAAACAACCGTTGCTATCAATTATACGAACAGTATAATCACCGGCCGCTAAATTGTTTGCTTGTTCGTTGTTCGAATTAGTGTTTTGCCATAGATAGGTGAACGGCTGGGTTCCTCCGGTAGGCGATAAAAGGATGCTGCCGTCATCGCGTCCAGTACAAGAAACCGATGCCGTTTGTGCGCTGAGATAAATACTATCATAGGTGATTTCAGCCAATCCGCTGGCCTGGCCTATGCAGGAACCATTTTTTACTTCTAATAAACGGTACTGGCCCGGCTGGTCGGCTACCAGATTAAAATTGGTAGTATTAATATCGAAAATGGTATCTAACAAGATATTTTCAAATTGATAGACAACCTGCCAGGGCCCGTTCCCGCTTAGCGTCAGATCAAGGTCTGCGCTATTTTTTCCATTACAAATAATTTCATCACCTGATAATATTGCGGCAGGACGTACGACCGCTGCGACTTCTACTTCGCGGGTTGCTGAATTACCGCAAATGTCCGTTACTGTAACTCTGTAATTTCGGGTTTGATCTACCTGTATGGTAATATCCGGTACCGAATCCATGGTAGACCATTGGAATCGGTAGTCCGGGATACCACCGCTGGTTTTGGGGTTGAGACGGAACGTATCTCCCTCACACACTTGTGCTGGCTCCAGCGCGACAGCAAGCGGTTCCATATCGGAAATACGCAGTCTGGTAGTAGGTAAATTGCACGAACAAGGTGCATCGAGTTCAAGTATAATTTCTTCTGTTCCTTCCGCCAAATTGTCGGCAAAGACAGAAACGGGAAGATAGACCACAGAGTCTCCGGCCGGGATCGTTATTTCAGTGGGTAACACGGCATAGTCTACTCCGGGAGTTGCAGTACTGGTTGGTAAAACATTAAAGTGGACGGTAACATCTTCAGTCGTATCGGAGTTTGTGCGTTCAAAAATAAACTGCCCATCAACGCAACCTTCATAGGCCATGTCATTATTGAAGCCAGGCACCTCAGAACTGAGTAGGGCAGAACCACCGGCATTAAAGCTATTGGCTTTCAGAAAAACAGCCGAATCAAAATAACCATCATTAAC
The DNA here is from genome assembly GCA_965367335.1 of uncultured Saprospiraceae bacterium. GTDB lineage: Bacteria > Bacteroidota > Bacteroidia > Chitinophagales > Saprospiraceae > CBDUIU01. Next base: position 1,264 of record CBDUIU010000669.1, on the reverse strand, counting down.
GTCAGCAATAATGAGTTTAATATGATAAGTCTCGCAGGGAATAACTTTGGCTACTGCCTTGAGTACTTTTGTGAAACCATCAAATTCAAATTCATTAATTGCTTTTCCATCTACCTGAGGATAATCTGTACATTCCAGCCAGAAAGGAATCGTCCGGTGTTGTGCAGCAGGGATGTTGTTTACATAAAAATTATCATTTAAATAGTGGTTGATGGTGTTTATCGTTACATAATCACTACTACCGGGTACGAAGGCAATGTTTTCAGCATTATTGATAAAAGGACCATTAATTCCTGGTCCGCTTATAAAAAATCCGAATACATCATTATAGGCAGAACCAGCGTATTCACAATACTCTTCCGAAGCGAATACAAAGTCGAAAGAAATACTATCTGAAGTGGGGGTAAAATCGAATTCCAAGGAAGAAATATCCCACAGAGGAGGTGCGCCAGGGCCAAGGGTTAAGGCTAGGTCGGGGTCATAGTCTCTGTCAAAAAAAGTAGTTCCGGAATTGTAGCGCTCATTGGGCCCGGCACAGTTGCGGATATTTCCGGTAGAAAGCATTACACCCGTTTCAATGTCAATCGAGCTTTGCGCATTAGAAAAGACACCACTTGAATTGCGATTACCATTAAAGATAATGCTTTGATCATCTACATCAAAGCAATCACCGCCAATAAAAACATCTTTGATTAACTCCTCGGGGGAATAGTTGCCGTCCGTCTCAACTCCAACAACAGCGTTGCGTCGAGTTGGAACCGGGCAACTTTCGCACCCAAGGGATATGGCCCAGTCCGTTTGTAATGACGAACAGGACGCTGTTTCGATGAATAGATCCAAACATTGTGATTGCGGAAAAAGGCGCCAGGCAGACCCTGGCGCTTGAACGGATGCCATCTTAGCGTTGGGACTAGAGACAAGCGGTTGACATTTACCATCCGAAGTGATAAACATTCCATAAGATTCGGAAGGTGACAAGCCGCAAATCGTTATCCAGCCTCCTTGTGATGACAGTTGTACATTTTGGCGTACGGCCTGTTCATGAAGGGTGATGGTATCGCTCGATGTTGTTGATATGTAGGGATTGCAATTTGTGTACGCTTTAGTCGTGGTTGCGGTGGCTAGAATAGCGATTAACAGGAATAGTCCTAATCCGCAGATGCGAGATACAAACATGAGTTAGTCTTTTTTGATAAAAGTTGTTACATGTTATTGGGGTCTTAAAAAAAATTAGGGTGGTTTGATGTTTTGGCTAGTTAGGTTT
>CBDUIU010000668.1:0-3065 GCA_965367335.1 uncultured Saprospiraceae bacterium | reverse complement strand
AGCAGCATCCGCTCTAAAACATAACAGCTAGTCCCCTGACTAATCACTGGCCTACTCCATTCGTTTTCTGCCTTTCCATTTCGTTCTGGTAAAACAAAACCTGGATTTTTTTGGTAATCAACAAAATCATCGTATCATACTTTAATAAACCAGTTCGATCCCTTAACACGACTATTATTAAGCTTTCCAAATCTCCTTCATCATGGGTATCAATTTCGACCCGTTTCCCCAAATTAAAACGGAAAGATTACTTTTAAGAAAGTTGACTGTTGCTGACACCTCTTCTATTTTCACACTTCGTTCGGATGAACGCATACAGCAATTCATTAAGCGTCCATTGCATTCAACCAAAGGAGAATCCCTGGAATTTATCCATTTCATCAATGCAGGAATTGAACAGAATGAATGGATCTACTGGGCCATATCACCGATTGACGGAACAGAATTAATTGGAACAATATGCTTGTGGAATTTTTCTAAAACACACCATAAAGCAGATATTGGTTATGAATTACACCCGGATCATCAGGGGAAAGGGCTGATGAATGAAGCGGCAATTTCAGTTATTCATTATGGATTTAACGATTTGAATCTGCAATCAATTGAGGCTTATACCCATTTCGAAAATGAAGCATCCAAACGCTTATTACGACGAAATCATTTTGTATTAGACCCGAAAAGGAAAGACCAGGAGAACGAGGATAATGTAATTTTTGTATTGCGAAATAACTCGTTATAAGTAGACAGGCCCGACTGGCTTTTTTTACCAATCCCCAAACCACTTACCTACGCCAAAGTGTATTTCTGTCTTGGCTAAAAGATTCTGCCTGTCCAGGGGCTTAACAATCCTTGTTCAGATAGAAAACTGCGTTTCCTTTCTGGCCAAAGCTTACCAATCCCTAAATCTCTTAATTTTAAGCAAGCCACCATAAGCGTATCTTCCTGTTTTTAAAACCAAATGTATTCCGTTCTTGTTCCATACCTATTTGAACAACTAATGCTGCTACATGTCAATCTCCGCGATAGAATCCTTACGCTACCAGCCTCCCCTTTCAAATAAGGCATCTGTTTTTTTCGAGTTGAGTAAAATTCAGATGGAAAAAAGCTGTGTGGCCAACCAAAGCCATCGTTCTGAGTACTATGAAATCTTTTTCATCGAAGAAGGAAATGGTACCTATCAGATCGATTTTAACGAATTCTCGATTAATGGTGCCGGTATTTTCTGTCTTTCTCCCGGACAAGTATTGGTCGTAGAATCTGAAACGATGAAATCCGGTTTCCAACTCTCGTTCAATCGGGAGTTTTATTGCGTGGAAACTCATGGCAAAGAGATTGCCTGCAACGGCGTGTTATTTAACAATGTGCATAGAGCTACAGCTATTCCGCTAACGCAAGATGAGCGATTTCCTTTTCAGCAATCTATTCAAAGTATGATCCGCGAATTGGAAAACCCCGGAAAAGCCCACCGCGATATCCTGGAGACTTATCTGCGCATGTTCCTTATTGAAGCGCTACGCAAATACGATGAAAAAATGGGTTCACCATCAGTAGAAATAGACGAATCCAATCGACTTGCCGGGGACTTTATTGCCTTGGTAGACAAACACTTTCGAACACTTCACGCCGTTTCCGACTATGCGGAACAATTGTTTGTCTCCCCCAAATCTATATCCAAACGCCTGAATGCTTATGGCTACCCTACCCCAACTGAAGTGATTCGCAACCGCATTGTACTGGAGGCTAAAAGGGAGTTGCGTTATACCCAAAAGTCTGTAAAAGAAATTGCCTTTGAGCTGGGCTTTGAAGATCCGGCTTATTTTACGCGTTATTTTAAAAAGGCAGCAGGAACGTCCCCGGCTAATTACCGTACTTCCTACCTGGAATAGTTAACGGCCAATACGCTAGCATATACAATAGTACGTTTGTCCAGGCCTCAGGAACTTTTGTCCATTCCTACCCGTCCCTTTTCCCCGCATCTTTGTGGTATTATTATTCACAATATAATTTACCACTTATCATGAAAGAGATTAAAAATTTAGCGGATTACCAAACGTTACTTAATACACACAAGCCCATTCTCCTTGATTTTTATGCTGACTGGTGCGGGCCTTGTCAGGCTTTGTTACCAACCGTTGAAAAACTAGCAGACAAGCACGCCGATGATGCGATCATCGCGAAGGTGAATGTCGATACAAACCCGGAACTCTCACAACATTTTGGTGTCCGTAGTATCCCTGCATTATTCTTCCTGAAAAACGGTCAGGTACAGGATAGTTTTGTGGGATTACAAAGTGAAGCAGCACTTGACACAAAAATCCAACAATATATATCCGAGGCAGCGTAACGGCCTGAATTAGCATAACTTTCTTAAGCCACCAGCCTAGGCTGGTGGCTTTTTTATCAGATTTCTAATTAAGGTACAGATGTCCAAGCCTCAGGAACTTTTGTCCATTTTTTACATCGCCTTTTACCTTCATCTTTGAATCGTCAAAAAAACAGAATAATTGTTTAACATTAAAAAATTTAAAATCATGTCGAATCAAATTCAAGTCCCTACTCGTGATCAATTAGATGCTAAAGGGCAAACCATTTATGACAATATTAACAAACAACTGGGAACCGTCCCAAATTTATATGCCACCATTGGTTATTCATCTGACACGCTGGAAAACTACCTGGGATTCAGTGGTAAAGCCGGGGCAAGTAGTTTTAGTAAAAAAGAACTGGAAGCTATCAAATTAGCAGTATCGGAAGTGAATGCATGTCAATATTGCCTTGCTGCACATACAGCACTGGGTAAGATGGCCGGATTTACTGAATCAGAAACACTTCAAATTCGCGAGGGTAAAAGCGAAGATTTACGCCTGCGTGCCATTACTCAGCTTGCTGCTGATATTTCCCGCAACCGGGGAAAAGCTTCCCAGGCCGCCAAAGCTAATTTCTTTGCTCAGGGTTTCGATAATAAAGCCTTGATCGATTTAGTTGCTGCGGTCACGGCCATTACTTTTACCAACTATGTACATGGTACAACGGAGGTCCCTGTTGACTTTCCTCAGGCTAAAGCA
>CBDUIU010000667.1:0-3065 GCA_965367335.1 uncultured Saprospiraceae bacterium | reverse complement strand
CGAATGGCCAGGCGAGCTCACCGTAACTACGGTTATGCCTACGTTTTTTGCCCCGTCTGGCCGCCGGACAGGCTTGTCTAAGGTGAAAATCCATCTCAACTTTATGGTAACATATTTTTGTCCAAGCACTTACCCTAAAAAGAATTATCTTGGCGGGATAAGTTATCAGGAATCCATCGTTGATTACAACTAAAAAGGTTATTATTGTTTTGTATACGTGGCTTTTTGGTGGGTATAAAATAGTTGCAGATCATTTGAAAAACACAAAATATGAATTACATCAAAGCAATTGGCATTTTCTTATTTGTATCTCTTATTACTTCCTGTAATAACAAAGAAAAGACGGTAGCAAATAACCAAGGTGCTGAAAAAATAGAGCTTAATGAGGAGGTCACGGATCCTACGATAGAAGCATTTATTAAAAAAATGATTAGCGAGAAACATTTTAAAGGCGTTGTACTTGCAGCAGTAAACAATGAAGTCATTCATGCCAAAGGCTATGGGATGGCTAATGATACAATTTATAACAATATCAATACTAAGTTTCATGTGGCTTCAATAACAATTTACGGCGGCGGCAATAATGCAACTAGTAGAGCAAAATAAAATAAATCTGGAAGAATCCATCAATAATTTTCTACCTACTCAGTATCGTTCCGATAAATGGGATAGCGTTGCTGTTCATCATCTATTATCCCATACAAGTGGTGTTGAAGATTATGCGGTAACGCGAGATTATTATAATGTTGAGAAAGGTTTTTGTTTGGGAAATACAGTTGATGGAATGATAAAGGAAGCGATGCCTAAGGAATTAGAATTTCCACCAGGCTCAAAGTTTTCCTATTCAAATATAGGCTATACCCTACTTGGAGAAATCATTCAAAATATTACGGGAGAACCGTATCCTCGTTACTTAAAAGCTAAGGTTCTTGAACCTTTAGAAATGCATTCTTCTTTTATCCACACAACCGACTATAAGGCCTCAAGTGATGAAGCTATCGGATATCGATGGGACGATGAACAGAATAAACATGTTCTTGATGATATAGTTAGTCTACCCGTTACCGAGCCAGATGGAAACTTAGTGACAACGTTAAATGATTTTTTAAAATGGACAAACATCTATGTTGGAGATGAGCAGTCTATACTTCAGGAAGCATCTTTAAAAAAAATGACGACGTCTTATATAGAAGCAGATGAAGTGGGTCCATACGGCAATTTTGATAGTTATGGTTATGGACTTTTTCTTTCCAAAGAACTAATAAGCCATACTGGCTATATTGTCGGCTTTAGAAGCCATTTTATTGTGAACCCAAAGGAGAATATAAGAGTATTTGTGTTTAGCAACAATGTGTCTATGAGCCCAAAAAGTGTTTCTAGTGGAATTTATAAAATTATATCTAAACATAGTGATAAAAAGGAATAACGACCTGTAACAATATATCGGTAGGCTACGCTCCATATACTAACAATTGGGCACAATACCGGAAAATAAACTCAATTTAAAATGAGCATTGAAAAAGCATATAATATTTGGGCTGATCAATACGATACCAACGCGAACAAAACGAGAGACTTAGATACAAAGTCTACGATCGAAACGCTGAGTAAATTTGATTTCTCGACCGTCATCGAGCTGGGGTGTGGAACGGGAAAAAACACCTCCTTCCTGTTGAAAAAAGCAAATCAAGTCATCGGATTAGATTTCTCGCAAGAAATGCTAAACAAAGCCAAAGCGAAAATCAAAGATGAGCGGGTGGAATTTCAAAAAGCGGATTTGACGACTGAATGGAAAATTGAAAATAATTATGCCGATTTGATTACATGCAGCTTAGTACTTGAGCATATCGAAAATTTAGATTTTGTTTTCAATCAAGCTCGTAACAAATTAAAAAATGGTGGCTTATTCTTTATTAGCGAACTTCATCCATTCAAACAGTACTCAGGAAGTAAAGCAAGATTTGAAACGACAGACGGAACACAGGAATTAGAGACTTATGTGCATCACGTGTCAGAATACTTGGAAGTAGCAAAGGCAAATGGATTTGAATGGCTGGATTTGAAAGAGTGGTTTGATGAGGACAATAAAAACGGAATACCCCGACTGATTGGAATAACACTGAGAAAAAGTTATTAGGATAACAATGTATAGTCGAAATTAACACGAATTCGACCACCTCCTACTCCACTCGGCATGGCTGTCAGCGCCAAACCGAAAAACCTTAGCTTTAATCCCCCAATTTACCAGATAAAGACATGACCTGAAGCTCCAACCTTTTCATTTCTCTAAGAATAGCATTTTTGTCCATTTGCATCCAGGCATAGATTTTAAGCATGCACACACCCAACAAAAAAAGTACACCTCCAAATCCCCATTTCAATAATTCTTCGGCAGCCTCAACAGCAAAGAATTGAATACAACAGTACACAAACAATCCTAAAAAAATAAGGGTCATCATGTTAGTGACAATTAGAAACCAGGCATTTTTTCCTTTAAACAGACCGATGATCATCTCAAAATTATTCTGCTCTTCTAAAGCATCATAAAAAGCCGCCTCTTCTTTTGATAAGGTATCTTTAATTAACTGATCAATTTCTTCCATGTTATTTTTCATAATTGAACTGTTTTAATATTGATTTTAATTTTTCTCTTGCCTGAAATAATCTCGACTTCACTGTCCCCACTGGAATTTCCAAAAAAGCACTGATTTCATTGATAGAATACGCTTCCGTATAAAACAACCTGATAATATCCTGTTTTTCCTTGGGCAATTCCCGGATGGCTTTTAAAAGTGCTGCTTGAATGAGCTTACTTTCCTCTGCTGCTGATGGTGTTTCAGACTGAATAATTCCGCCGAACGCTACATTTTTGCTTTCCTTATTTCTGCGATTTACTGCGTCAATGGCCTTAGTGTATACGATCCTGCATGCCCAACTTTTAAAGCTATCCACCTGTTCCAGCGTATGCAATTTGTTCATGATAATGATCCAGCATTCCTGTGCAACATCTTTAGCTATTTCTTTATCCTTAGTCACCCAAAAAGCTTTTTCACAAAACATCCGAT
>CBDUIU010000666.1:0-3068 GCA_965367335.1 uncultured Saprospiraceae bacterium | reverse complement strand
AGTGTGTGCTCATTAAAGGTCTCTTCGATCTGGGCATATTCGGAAGGTGCGCCCGTTTTCGCTTCCTGAAAAAGATGGTTTTGCCGGGGGATATTTTTGATAACTACGGCTTTGTTGCCCGCATCGCTTAAGCGTTTACGGATACCGGCCAGATTTTCCTCGGCAGTCACTTGCATGTCTAATTCTCCGTTTATGGCAAGTACCGGGCAACTCACCTGGCTCAAATAATCTGCCGGATCAACAGTGATAAAGTACCGGAACCAAGGACTGTTTAATTGCTGCAATTGTTGATCAACGAATGTTTCTTTGTCTCCTGATTGTTGACGCACAGCTTCGGGAAATTGGTCGTAACCTTCGGAAAATATCGCTCGTAATCCTTTTGCAAAAGGTTCGTCCGCTTTGGCCGAATTGCTCTTCATATAAGTATAGGCTTTGATCAGTATCTCTTTATTAATCTGTCTGATCTCACTTGAAACCCCGCCAGCTGCTGCAATTTTCTCAGATTGTAACAGCATTAGTTGGTCATTTGGAATGCCCGGACCGGCCAACATGACAATAAAATCTACCTGCTTATTTTGACTGGCGACCATAGGGGCGATCATGCCTCCTTCGCTGTGTCCGACCAAGCCAATTTTCTTACCCTTCATATCTGTTCTGTTTTGAAGGTAATGTAGAGCAGCAGCTGCGTCCGTTGCAAAGTCGGCAGTGGTCGAAGTACTAAAATCACCGGTTGATTCTCCTACTCCGCGATCATCATACCGTAACACGGCAATCCCGTGCCTGGTCAAATAATCCGATAATACGAGAAACGGTTGGTGTTCCATCCCTGCCAGGCGTTCATTTCTATCTTGCGGCCCGGACCCCGAAACAAGAATAACGACTTGGGTGAACTCACCATTTTCTGGGATAGTTAGGGTGCCAGCCAATTCATGTCCACCGATGTTATTAGTGAATTTTAGGTTTTCTTGCTGATAAGGAAACTCCTTTGGTTCCTGCGGACGATTCATTACCTTTTTTTCAATTGCTTCTCGCTTTAATTCCATCGGAAAAGCCATTCCATTTTGTTTGAACTGGCCAGTGATTACATTTTTTTGTTGATCAAAAGTGCCACTAAAAACCATATTTAGATTTTTAGCAGAGATGGTTAATTCGCCATTTTCATAAGTTGTAGTCGTCGTTGGAATGCCCATTGCACTTTGGTCCGGACTGTCCAGCGTGCTAGATAATTGGCCCTCATTCTGTTCAACGTGAAAAACAATGCGTAAGGTAGTTCCTTGTATTTCCAAAGCTCCATTCCAGGTGCCGATAACCTCTTGTGCGGATAGGAGCAGGGGAAATAACATACAAATGGTAATTGCTGATTTTTTCATTTCGTTTTATTTTTCACTAAATATAACCCATAGGCCTATTGAAGAGCAATATTTATAGACGAATAAAAATCTTTAGTTGATGATTCAGTTTTGTTAATCGACGATCGACCAGCAAATATGATCCGGAATTATCCCCGTACTCTTCACCTGCACATCAACTGTTGCCGGCCGCGTATTACCAGTAAAGACTAACAATGTCTGTACGCCAAATTTATTTCCTCCCAGTATATCTGTATGCAAGGTATCACCAACCATCAATATATCCTCTTTTTCAAACCTTCCCTCCAGGTTAATCTGTTCAAAAGCATAACTGAACATTTGCGAATCGGGTTTACCAAAATGAATAAATTCTCGACCTAGTATCTGCTCTACCAATTGAGCAATCCCTCCGGTGGCAATGGATACATCATTCTTAGCAACAGGATATAGTTTATCGCTATTGGCGACAATTGCCGGAATATTCTTTTTTCTTAATAGGTTGACTGTTAAGTTAATATCCTTATTCCAATCAAAACCCTCATCATCCAGGAAAACCAGCGCTGTAATTTCTTCTAATCGATTAAGGTTTACTTCTGAGACCGGAATGGAATCCAAATTTGCCTGAAGAATATAATGTGCAGCATTCTCAGTACCCAAATAGGCCACAGTACCTTTTTTAACTTTTTGCTCTAAAAACATTTTTGCCATCATCCCTGAGGTGATGATTTCTTTCTCTGCCAAACCTGTCAATCCCTGTGCTGTAAAGCGTTCTTGTTGCTGTTGTTGGCTGCGGGAGGCATCGTTGGTCAATATCCTGATTGTTTTGCCTCGCTTACGCAACTCATCAATTGTCAACTGCACACCAGGGATTAATCCATTATAGTTCTTGACAACCCCGTAAGAGTCAAGAAATATGGCTTTGTATTTATCAGCTATTGAAAGAAAGGATTGTTTTGTCACGGTCGTTTTTGCTTTTGGTGAAGAATTAGAATATTTTGGCTCGTTTAGGTTAGGGTTTAATAATTAGGACGATAGGCCTGAGACTGCCGCTCCTTTAGCAAAGTGGTTTTATGATATTTTCTCGGCTTGCTTTTCTAAACCGCATTCATCTTGTGTTCAATGCTTAGTAAAGCCACAACTTATAATCCTAATGCGCTCAACAACTTTTCTGCATCAAAGACTTTATCCACCCGCTCAAAATGAATTTCAAAAACATCCCGTTTCAATTGCTTGGCAAAAGACTCCAGAAAAAAATAATTTCCTTCTTTGACCACATAGTTGAGTAAGAAAAATCGATAAGCTTCCTTTAAAAATAAAATTTCCGGTTCCGTCAACGGATAAATTTCGTGGTATTTTTTTAAAAAACGAATAAAACGATCTTCCATCATCGTATCCACATGATAAGTGAAAATAGATTTGTCCCCAACATCTGAAACCACACGACTGACAAAGTAAAAATCAGCAATCCGTGAACTCATCCGAAACCAATCATAATCCCAGCGGGAGAAAAATTTGCCGGAAGGAGAGACGGAAAAATTGCCAATATTCCAATCGACAAAGACAGGTATTTTGTCAAATCCATTAGTATTGATTTTGTGGGTATTATCCAGAAATATTTCACATTGCCGCTTAATCTGGTCAGCATTGGGTTTAAAAGCTTGGTCGACAATGTCTAATAAAGCATTGACATCCGTTGTCATATTTTTAGCGGGAGTCGGC
>CBDUIU010000665.1:0-3073 GCA_965367335.1 uncultured Saprospiraceae bacterium | reverse complement strand
AGTCTTAAAGGCAAAAGAGAGTTTGCATCTTACCGTTGGTTATTTCACACCCAGACTGGGTCGAGCCAGTATAACTAACCCCTGGCGGAGTACATCAATGGAAAAATCCTGGTCACAGAATTATCTTCGCCGCCACCTGACCGGAATTGGCCCGGGGCGGGCAAATGGTCTTAACCTCGGGGGTATTATTCCTGGGAAGCAAAATGTTTTTCAAGTTAACTATGACCTTGGCGTCTTCAATCCACTTTTTGCTGCTAATAATGGAAATTCAACGGGAGATAAATTCTCGACCTTATTCGTCGGAAGAATTGCCCTGCAGTTCGGCCAGCCAGAATTTAAAAAGTACACATTAGGCCATCGGGTGAACTACTTTGGTGAACGTAATGGTTTGTCAATTGGTTTAGGTGGTGCTCATCAAGGTAATACGGAATTGTTTGATAAAAGCCAAACGCTTTCAGCTGACTTTTTATTTAATTGGGAGCAAACCAATATTGATGGAGAGTGGAGTTGGGGACAGAGAGAATACGCCAATCCTCAAAAGGCACAAAAAAGCGATTTCCAAACAGGATATTTACGGGTGAGTCAGAATTTTATATTGGATAATGGGTACGTATTGGAAGCCGTTTGTATGGTAATGAAGATGTACGGAGCTACTGATATAGAAGACCTGCAAGATGCTTTAACCCTGAAATCCTTTGCCGGAGAAGATGGCTTGTTGGATGTCGGTGTTAACTTTTATGTTCACCCGAATTTCAAACTCAGTTTTCACTATAATCATCAATTAGCCGATAAGACATCTGCACCCGCAGGTGCTACAGTTAATAACTTTTTTATTCAATCCGGAGTAGGGGCAATATACCGAGGGAACTGGATAGGGCTAGGATTGGCAGCTATACTCTAAGGCTATCAAAGTTAATAAAAATCAATTTTCTAAGTGATAAGGATCACTGTACTTCTCCTGTAATTTTCACAATTTTGTCTTAGCATTCTAGAGTTCTATTTTTTAAAAAACACATGAAAATAGATTCATATATTCAAGTTTAGTTGCTGCTAATCAAACTATAATAAAAAACCAAAAAAATCCTACATCATTATGAAAGTTGAACAAATCTATACCGGTTGTCTGGCTGAAGCTGCTTATTACATAGAAAGTAAGGGAGAGGCTGTAATTATTGATCCATTACGTGAAACTGAACCTTATATTGAAAGAGCCAAAGCTGACGGTGCGAAAATTAAATACGTGTTGGAAACACACTTCCACGCTGACTTTGTCTCTGGTCACTTGGATTTAGCAAAAAAAACGGGTGCAACTATTGTTTATGGCCCAACAGCTGAGCCTAACTATGAGGCCCATATTGCTAAAGATGGAGAAGAATTGAAAATAGGTGATATCACGATTAAAGTGTTACATACTCCCGGACACACGATGGAGAGTACGACCTATTTGTTAAAGGATGAAAACGGAAAAGATCACGCAATATTTACCGGAGATACCCTTTTCCTGGGCGATGTTGGCCGGCCCGATTTAGCAATAAAGCAAGGTGAAATTACGCGTGCGGATCTTGCAGGTTTCCTATTTGATAGTCTGCGCAATAAGATTATGCCACTAGCGGACGAAGTAATCGTCTACCCTGGTCATGGAGCAGGTTCGGCTTGTGGTAAAAAAATGAGCTCAGAAACAACAGGAACACTCGGTGCTCAAAAAGCAACCAATTATGCTTTACGCCCGGATATGACTAAGGAAGAGTTTATCAAAGAAGTGACTACAGGTCTCGTGGCACCTCCTCAGTATTTTCCTAAAAATGCTATGATGAATAAAATGGGTTATGAGAGCTTGGATAAAATACGGGAGCGAGGTGTTCAGGCGCTGAGTGTTCGTGCTTTTAAGACGGCATGGGAAGGAGAGGAAGCACTCGTCATTGACACCCGTACTAAGACTGACTTTGTAAAGGGGTTTATTCCAGGGTCAATATTTATGGGAATTGATGGTAGTTTTGCTACTTGGGTAGGCACATTAATTACTGACCTAAAACAACCCATTCTTTTCGTAGCAGATGTTGGAAAAGAAGAAGAGGTTGTCACGCGTTTAGCAAGAGTTGGTTACGACAATCCGATTGGTTACCTAAAGGGTGGTTTTGCCAGCTGGGTAGCAGCGGGAGAAGAAGTAGATACCATTGAGGAAATGAGTCCGGAAGTATTTGCCAAGGAGTTTAATGGTAAAAACTTTAACGTATTGGATGTTAGAAAAGGGAGTGAATTCAATACACAGTACTTTATCGGGACACAAAATTTCCCATTGGACTTCATCAATCGTAGTATGAATGAACTTGATCGGAGAAAACGATATCATCTGTTTTGTAACAGTGGTTACCGCTCGGTGATTGCCGCATCTATTTTGAAAGCTCGAGGCTTTGATCAAATCATTAATATCCCGGGAGGGTATAAGGAAATGATCAACACGGATTTAGAACGTTCAGCATTTACTGAGCAAATTACCGAATTATAATCATTAATTATAAAGTTATTCAATTGCCGGTAAACCTAGTTTGCCGGCAATTGGTTTATATATATACAGTAAATTGATTACATGAAATATCTTTCATACTTTTGTGTGAAATAAAATATCCATTTATGGAAAAAAGAGGAATTTTGAGTAGTATCTTTGGAATGAAGTGCCCACGGTGTCGTGAGGGAGATTTATTTGAAACGGGTTCCTTCAGTTTTGATAAGCCTTTTGAGATGAAGGATCGTTGTGATAAATGTAACCAGAATTTCATGCCGGAGCCTGGCTTTTACTTTGGCGCCATGTTTATTTCTTACGGTATTTGGGCTTGGTTTTCCGTTTTATTTTGTCTGGGCTTGGTTTTTTTAGCAGGATGGACAGTTAATGGCGCCTTTGCTTTGTTAATTTTTATCTCGCTTATTTTCCTGGTCTGGTTATTCCGTATCTCGCGTTCTATCTGGATACATATTAATGTTAAATATAAACCTGGAATTAAAGAAGTTGCTAAATGATGAGAACTGATGCTTATGAGCGGTTACAATTAGTATTAGAGCATTTTCCGATGCTTAC
>CBDUIU010000664.1:0-3079 GCA_965367335.1 uncultured Saprospiraceae bacterium | reverse complement strand
CCATGTTAAAAGTAATGGATGGTGAATAAAAAATGGTGGTTAGAACAATGGTTTTAATATATATCCCTCATTCTTTAGCAGTCGAATTACTCCTTTTTCTCCACCGAGGTGACCCGCACCGACGGCGAAAAAGGTTCTTTTCTCCGCCATCATTTTGGCCATAATGGGAATCCAATTGGTATTGCGATTGACGAGGAGAATTTGCTCGTATTGGCCAATTCCCTCCGCATCGGAATCAAACATAGATTGCATGGCTTCAATGTCCTGGTCTTTGTACATATTTACCATCTGATCGAATTCTCCTTCACTTTGAGTCGTATCTTTTTCTGCTTTGATTCCTTCTACCAGCATTTGAGCCTGCGCTTCATAAGGAATACTATCAAAAATACTCATTTGAAATTCTATCGTTTCCAGTCCGCCTACTTCTTTTTCGTCCACTTTTGCCATTTCCATAAATTCCATTTCATAAGACATGATATCGCTATCTCCTCCTAGACCACCTTTAGCAAGGTCAGCATCAGCAAAGGTAGTAAGGAACATGGGCTTCATTCTTTCAAACAACATTAGCGGCATACCCATTTCATCAAAATGCTTTTTTACCATTGCATAATCTTCAGCAGAAATTAAGTCCTTTAAAGTTTTTCCCCCATCCATCATGATACTGCCAATCAAAGAAAAGAGAACTGACATATCATTCATGTCCTCCATGTTAATTTCAAAGGTGACACGATCACAGTCAGCAAAAGCTTTCTTCGTGGCATCAGTCATAAAGAAATCTTTTTTCTCGATCATATGGATCGTTCCATAGAGATAAGATGGTTGCGCTAGCTCATTCCCGCTTATTTCCCACAAAAGCGATTTTTCACCCTGCTGAACTGCTTCCGCGGTAGATGCAAGCGAATCTGTTTTCAGAGCAGCGCTCACATTAGTCTTAACGACTTGCGCACTTAGATTAAAGTACAAAAACAATAAAAGAATACCATTAAAAATAAACTTCATCTATAATTATATTTTCTCCCTCGTATAACGAAGTTAGGGGGAATTAGTTGTCTGATAAGTAGTCCACTTGTGGTCCCATTAACATCGCTGAAAATTTTATTCATTATCATCAATATCCTGTACAATCGTCACCAACAGTTGGATATCTTCGAAAAATTCGCGGATCAATGCATAACTAAGATTGGATTGAAAAATTTTTGGTTCCAGCATATCGCGTGGTTCTGTTACGGCGAGATACATATCATTAACAAGAAAAGAAATATAGATTTCTTTCCCTGTTCTTTCTTTATAATCGACGATAGCATGCTGCATCTCATCAGATAATAAAACATTAGTAAAAGCCTGAGGTGTAGCATAAGTAATGAAATTGCGATTGAACCGGCGGCTAAGCTGAGGCTCGCCAAGTGGCTTACCTCCTCTCAAGTTAAAGTCTTTAATCGTTTTAGTGAGGTATTGGTTAAAAGCCCGAGGTAAAATCATGATTGCCCCCCGTCGAGGCTTGACAAATTTGGCGTGAAGAAAGACGCCGCGAAAAACGTAGTTTAATCGATTTCTCACCTTTGACATCTCCCGAACTTCTATCTCGCTCATTTCAAAATCCAGTTCACCGATTTTTCCACTAATGTGATCTTCCCCTTGGTAAACAGCCGGCCGGATCCGAAAAATGCCACTGGCCATAAAAGTTTTCAGGTCGACTTTCTTTTTAGGGTCGTAGCTCAGTGTTCCAATATTTAATCCATCATCAATAAAATCCAGAATTAGATTCACTACTTTCGGTTTAAAGGTAATCCGAAATTGTTGAACGCGATAAAGCAAAAAAGCAATGTAAAAGCTAATGGGAATGAGCAGAAACAAAGTCAATGCAGGAATATTGACATAAAACTCGATGATCAAAATACCCAAGATCAGGAGGCCGGAAACAGCAATAAGCGCAAGTAGGCGTTTGCGTTTACGTTCCATCCGCACCAATTCCGGATGAATGGATTGATTATAAAAGATCCTAAATTCGTTGAGCCGCTCCATAATAAAAGGTAGCGATGGTTGGGGGGAGGTTTATTGGGCTACGTTGCCATTCTCATCCTCATACTGATTAATATACTCAGAGATAACGGCCCCAATAATATCTTTGAGGTATGCCTTTTCTTTACGAGCGATTGTTTTAAGCTTAACCAGTTTGTTTTTATCAAACACAAAGGTGACTCGTTTTTTATCCGTAGGGCGATCGTCTTCTGCATGATCAGCCAAACTCGTACGGCGGATCAATGCATCCAGCCCACTTAAGGGTTTGACCTTCTTCCGGATCTTATCCGCATTCTTTTTGACGATTAGCGACTCCTTAGCTTTTTCATCAATAACTTCATTGACTACACGCTCAAACAGGGATTCAAGGTCAGTGGAGAAAGACTTACCGGAAGAACGTTTTTTTCGGGGAGCTCTGGTAGACGTACGGCTCGATTTCTTTTCTTCTTTTTTACCAAGAGCCTCCTCTTTTTCTTCCTCTTCGGTTTTCTCCAAAAGCGGGCTGGTATCCTGGAGGTCATCCCCCAGCACATTACCAAAAAGCTCTTCCAGGCCCGACGTAAATTTTTTCTTACTCACTTCCCTCTGCGTTTATCAGTTGTAAAACTCAATTTTCCGGCTAAAAACCAATACTAAAACAATTGAGTGATGATTACAGAGCGCCGGAGGTCATCATCCATTATAGCTAGACGGTGACTTCCGCTGTACGCTCGACAATTTCTTTGCAAAGTGCCAGGTAATCCTTAGCACCATTACTTGATCTGCTATAGTCAAAAATATCTTTGCGCTGGGCAGGAGCTTCTGCCAACGCGACATTATCGCGGATAAGTGTTTTAAACACTTTTTCGCCAAAGTACTTTTGGATAGTTTGCACAACATCACGGTTTAACACCTTTCTGCTATCGTACATGGTTGCAATAACCCCACCGATCGAAAGCTTCTTGTTAAGGCGGAAACGCACTTTATCGATAATCTGTTTGATTTTTGTCAATCCCTGCATAGCGAGGAATTCCGTTTGCAATGGAATGTAGACGTAATGGCTACTGGTCAGTGCATTCAA
>CBDUIU010000663.1:0-3085 GCA_965367335.1 uncultured Saprospiraceae bacterium | reverse complement strand
CTTTCTTAACCACCTCATTCAACAACGTAAACCCGAACGAATTTTAGTGATTGAGAACGAGGTCGGTCAAACCAACATAGATAGCCAGCTAGTAATGGGAACCTCCGACCTGGATACCGTCAATTTAACAGCAGGTTGCCTGTGCTGTTCTTTAAATGAGGAACTTTTAGATGTACTGGAGCTTGTCAGCGAACGAAGAGCAGAGTTTGATCGCCTGGTGATTGAAACGACGGGCATCGCCGATCCGGAGTCAGTCGTATTGCCCTTTGTTACGTCTCCTGCAGTAGAGCGGGTCTTTGATTTTCGCAATACCATCTGTCTGGTAGATGCAGCAAACATCGATGACTGGCTGAAAGAAACGGAGGAAGCGCGCCGGCAAATTGCTTTTGCAGATGTATTGTTATTGAATAAAAAGGATTTAGTAGAAGGCGCACAAATAACTTTTTTGCAGGACAAAATAGCCCGGATAAATCCTTACGCGCAGGTGTATACGGGGGAAAAAGGAGAATTCCCTGTGGATGACATCATTCGTGTTCAGCAGCTGGAAGCCGAAGGAGTGGTCGCGCAAAGTTTTACCATTGCACCGGATCACCAACACCGGCATCATGATATTACGACTTTCACCCTCACCTTTGATCAAGCCTTTGATCTACAAGGGCTTAGCTACGACATGATGCGACTGCTCAAGCTCCATCGACACCAGATCTATCGGATCAAAGGAATCGTCAATGCCAATAATTATCCCGTACAAGTTGTGTTACAATCCGTACGGGATGTGGTTTATTTGACGGATGGTTTGCCTTGGGGAGCAGGACAATCTAAAGAAAGTAAAATTGTGGTGATTGGTAAAGATTTGCAACGGGCGGCAATTGAGAAGATTTTTAAACGTCATTTGGTATAGGAGTGCCTTACTTCGAAGCTGAAGGATTTCCCACCAGACGCCGATAGCCGGCATACCACGGATGTCGATCCAGAACGCTGCCTAATACCACTACCCAAAAAGGAGAAGCCAGATATAACATTCTCGCCACGGAACCGGATAGTAGGGCATGAATAATCGCGACGATCAACAAGGTCCATAACAATGAATCTACTGAAAACAACCATTTCCGCCGGGCCACCTTACCACCAAAAAAACCAGACAAGACAATCAGGCTGAACGCACCCAGGACTGTCATCAATTCTCCGATCCCCCTCAGGGAAAAAATGCGTTGCAGCGCTAACCTGATATTGTCTGTGTGCGATATGGCATTCTCAACGCTTGCCGTCATAGGCAGGCCGTAGCGGGTATCCAGCCAATAGCGAACGGATAGAGCCAGGATTAAACCCGCAGTCATCCAGATGAGCTGTCGCCAGCGAGCCATCTGTGAGAAGAGTAGGGGAAGCGGTAGTAAGAGGAGGAAAGATTCTTTAGACAAGGGCCCAAGTAATAAGGCCAGGATAAGCAGCCAATTATAGCGTTGAGTTTTGAGCGCATAGATCAGCATGGCAATGAGTAACCAGAAAAGGGAATCGGTGAGCGGTAAGGCCGTAGCATAATTAGCCCAGCGGCTGCTGAGTACCGCCATCATACTGATGATCGCAGTGGGTGGACTCAGGCCATAGGCGCGAGCAAGGTGAAACAAAGTCAAACCTAACAACCCCATGAGGATGGAATTAACCAGGAGAAATCCTAATCGGTAAGGCCAATCACTCGCTGCTCGATGAGGCCATAGTTTTGCGTAGGCCGTCGTTAATGGATAGGCAACCATAGCGGCCGCCCAGGGGACAATTACCCGGTAACGTCTTGTAAGACTGCTGTTATGTTCTCCCTTCGCCATGTTGAGGTAGCCCTGGCTGTCAACACCATAGGAAAAATCATAATGCACATAGGTATTATAAGCCGTCCCTAGCAGGGTTCCCCAGGCAAGTAAGAAAATGAGAAACGAATTGGAGAGCGGTTTCATGGAGTTAAAAAACTAACTACGCCTGTTTGGTTTTACTTCTTCCTTTTCGGGAAGAGCGCGTTGACTTTTTCTGTGGACTGGGTGACTCACTCGTCTTTTTTGCTCGGTCAGCACTCGGTGGTGATTTCGATTCTGGTTTCGAAGACGAAGACCGGGAGTTTGTTGTAGACGTGTTTTTCTCAGGAGTAGAACGCGAACTCGGTTTCCGAGCTGGCTTAAGGATGTAACAGTGTTCTTCTGTAATAGCGGTAAAGTGATCTGCTTCGTCAATCAGGATTTGCGCAGTGGTCTGCTTCACTGCAGCAATTTCTACGCGCACCCCTTCACCCCGGAGATGTCGGACAAGCTCTACATAGTCTGAATCACCGGATAAGATGATAATTGTATCTACTTTGTTAGCGATTTGTGTCGCTTTGATGGTCAGTGGGATGTCAGCAGATTTATGGCAGGGCATTACGGAGCCATGGAAATGGTTAAGTAATCGGTCAGCGAGTTTCGCAGAGATGCTCTTGCCTTCCCGAAAATAAATCAGCCGACTGAGCCCACGGCTAACCAATAGCTTAGGAATAAGTACATCGAAGTCTACCAGGGCATTCTTTTTACCCACCAGCGACTGTAAACTCATCTCGATATTGTTTCCATCAATCAGGATAGCACAGGATTGATTGATCTTAATGTCTAATGGTTCATTCATAGGTGTAAAGATGAGGTTTTTTTGGGTAAAAACCATATAGTGTAGTAGTCAATTTTTCTTTTACTCATATTAATTTTTCCTAGCAGAAAATTACATCTGAGTAAAAAGAAAAAATCTTTGCAAATAAGGGACTAATCCATCACAACACTTTGAAATGAGACGGCTTTAAAATATTAATCCTTCCTTATTTCTCTAGCTTTTTTCAATAGTATAATCTACCAAAATGCAAGGATTGTCCGATACTTCGGGCTAACTGTCCGAATGCTGGCAAGCGTTGACCTACATCTTTGTGGTGTAAGTTTTCCGAAAGGGCTTACAATAATTTTTAACCAAGATCAACTAAAAAACTTATGGAAAAGTCATTTAAAACATTCGTACAATGCCTTTGTGTTATTTCAATCCTAGTTGGATTATTAACTTGTAATAAGGACGATGAAACAACTCC
>CBDUIU010000662.1:0-3087 GCA_965367335.1 uncultured Saprospiraceae bacterium | reverse complement strand
CAAGGTCACATCATCCTTAAGCGCATCAGTATTGAATACAGAGAAAAAGCCCAACATATGACCGGAATTGTAGACAACTGCTTCGTCCAGTAGCACCAGATTTTGGTCAGGTCCCCCCCCGCGTACATAAAAGCCGGCACTACCCTCTCCTGCGGACATCACGCCGGGTAACAATTGCAATGTTTTCAAGACATCCACTTCACCCATAAGACTGGGTAACAGCTTAATTTGATCTACCGGCAATTCAACTGTACCCATCCTTGTCCCTGAGACATTTTGATCCTCCTCAGCTGCCTTCACGACCACTTCCTCCAGCGTCATGCCTTCATTCATTTTGATGTTCAGCCGAAGATCAGCCTGTAGATCAATCCGATGCTCCTGCGTCTCAAACCCCAGGTAGGAATACACCAGGGTATATTGTCCTGGCGGTAAAGTGAGGGAATAAAAGCCATAAAGGTTTGAGGTGGCACCTATGCCTGGGTTGGATTTATCATAAATACTAGCGCCAAAAATCGTTTCACCGGTGTCAGCGTCCTTCAAATACCCGGACACGGTATAGGTCTGGGCCTGAGGATAGCCAGCACAGATAAAAAAAAGTAATAAGGCGTAAAGTAATTTCATGCGTTAGGTTGTAGCTAAGTATATAACGCACGAAATGGAAAAATGGCTTTTGAGAATAGAATTATTTATTTTGAAAGATCCTACATCGCCGCAGCAATCTCTAAAAATCCTGCGGCATCCAAACTAGCGCCTCCCACCAGCCCTCCGTCTACATCCGGCTGGCTGAAGAGTTCCTTGGCGTTGCCAGGCTTGACACTGCCTCCGTATAAAATCGACGTGCTATCCGCGACTTCGTTGTTGTAGTTATTGGCAATGAGTTGTCTAATCTCTTTCTGCATGTCCTGAGCTTGTTGGGGAGAAGCAGTGACGCCGGTGCCAATAGCCCAGATAGGTTCGTAGGCGATGATCAGCTTTTGGAAGTCTTCTGCGCTAAGGTCAAACAGGCTTTCCTGAAGCTGTTTGGCGACATAGGACACGTGGGTTTCTGCTTCCCGGATGGATAAGGGTTCGCCACAGCAAAAAATGGGAGTCAGGCCTGCATCAAGGACACTGCGGGTCTTGGCTGCGAGCAGCTCGTGGCTTTCAGCAAAATATTCCCGGCGCTCAGAGTGACCTATGATCACATATTCAACGCCCACGGACTTGAGCATATCCACGGAAACTTCACCGGTATAGGCACCACTAGCTTCCTGATGACAGTTTTGTGCGGCCAGTTTCACGTAAGGCGCTTCTTTGATGATATGGCTAACGGCAGCCAAATGAATATAGGGTGTCGCCAAAATAACCAAATGGTCGGCAGCACCAGGTTTGGCTTCTGCAATTGCCGAGGCTAATTCGAGGCCTTCTAAAAAGTTCTTATTCATTTTCCAGTTTCCTGCAACGATGAGTTGACGTGTCATAGGTGTATCGATTGTTTTGTTCAAAAGAAGTCGCTAAGATAGAAAAAAGTCTAGTAAGTGTTTTGGTAAAGAAATTATTTAAAAATCAAAGCCAAAACTTACAGTAAATCGTTCTTCTTCATCTGTTTTGAAAAAGCCAAAATTCATGACAAGGAAATCAATCGGTGCGACCCAAATCCCGCCACCGGTAGCAGTATGCCAGGTATTGGAGTTTTCTCCATCTAACCAAACACGTCCATAATCAAATCCACCCATGATGCCCAGGCTAAATGGAAGTATTTTGTTAACAGACTTGAATAACTTTAATCTTAAATCAATGTTGTGATAAAAAGCTGTTTCTCCATAAAACCGCTCCGCTCGAAATCCTCTAAGGTTGGTTGTCCCTCCTAATCTAGCCGCGTGAAAAAATGGAAAATCACCAGTGCGATGTGCTGCCCCAACCCGGGTAGCAAAAATAAGGTTAGCCTTTTTGTCAAGGTTTTGATATACCGTAAATTCTGTGTTAAGTAAGGTGAAGTCCCGCTTAGTATCTTCCATATCCGTCAGCCAGCTAAAGTCTACGGCAAAGTTTGCTCCTCGGGTGGGAATCATGAAATTATCCGGATTGAAAATATGTAAGGCTATTTTTGCTCCTCCAAACAAGCGGGAATTGAAAATTTCATCCGTCAAACCTGTCTCACCCTCCGTAATAAAACGCCCCGGGGTTTCTTCAATGGAAGATCGCTCAAATAGAGGGCCGATAGTAAAACCGTCACTGACTTTGTTGAAAGGCTGTTTAAAAGCCGGATACACATGGATTAAACTCTGTCTGACTCGGTTAAAATCAAAGTTATCTGTGGTGAGTTTGCTCTCATTGCCTAAACCAAAATAATTGAAGGCAAAGCGATCAGAACGTAAGACTGCCTCGGCATAAAAATCTCCTCGGCCAAACACATCAATATAATCCCCCCGATAACTCAAGTCCACACCTCCCGTGGCAAAAGCAATGCTACCGAAAAAAGTATGCAAAGAGGCGTAGGGAGTCTTTTTGAAACGGTAGGTGGTGGTCAGAAGATTAGCACCAAGGAAAAAACCATCATCAGGGTTGTAGCCTAAAAGTGGTAAAGGAATCGTATAGTCATATTCGTAGTGAATGTGCCGGCGATCATAAATGTTTTGCCCCCGATTGTTGCCACTTAAGTTTTTAGCTTCCGGGCCTAATTGGTATTCGTTTTCTTCCAGATTGTCATACACTTTGGTTTTTTTGCCTAAGCCACTTACTTTAGACTCATCCACAAATTTATCTTTACCTAATCCGCCAATAAGCCGTATTAAAATACCTTTGTTTACTTCTCCCCTAACGATAAAATCATCATCATCCCCTAATCCATAAATCGCTATTTCTTTGGTAACTGACCGTTGAAAAGTTCGGTCAAAAACCAGACGGTCCCCTTTTTTTCTTTTATGGTAGACCCGTACCCGTGTATTTTCATTGTCTAAGCGGTCAACTTCAAATCGTTCATCTTTTTCCGTACCATAGACATCCACTCTTTTATACAATAAATTATAATGCATCCGGGCAAACTTTACCAGATTGTCCCTTCTTTTTCGGAGAATGGATTTGATCTCTTCTCCGGTGAGCTCCTGT
>CBDUIU010000661.1:0-3090 GCA_965367335.1 uncultured Saprospiraceae bacterium | reverse complement strand
CATTCATCAGCAAGCCACTCAGATGATTCAGGCTTTTGCTGGCAATCATATTGTCAATTTGGGACATGGTGTGTATCCCGATACGCCTTTGGAAGGCGTGAAAGCATTTGTGAATACCGTAAAGAATTTTAGGTATGGACCGCTAGTCGAAGATGGGACATCTTCATCATTCTGAGCAAATGTTTAGGTAAATAAACTTAGATTATTAACTTTGATAAAAATTAATCCTACTTTAATTGTCAAAGTGCAAAATAAAATAGCAATATGGGTTGGTTCAAAAGGCTTAAAGATGGAATTATTACTTCTACCAAAGATAAGAAGGAAACCCCGGACGGAATTTGGTATAAGTGTAAAAAGTGTAAGGAAGCCAGTACCATGAAAGAACTTAAGGAGTATTTTTATAAATGCCCTAAGTGTGATTATCATGTACGAATTGGTTCTTATGATTATTTTGAATTATTATTTGATGGTAAATATGAGGAGTTATTCGGTGACCTTCAGTCTACTGATTTTCTGAATTTTACAGATTTAAAACCTTATCATGAACGGTTAAAGGCTGCACAAGAGAAAACTGAATTAATAGATGCTATCAATGTAGCGGTAGGAAAGGTAAATAAGAAACCACTGGTCGTAGCTGCCATGGATTTCAGTTTTATCGGAGGTTCTATGGGCTCGGTTGTAGGAGAGAAAATTGCTTTGGCTATCGACTATGCCCTGGAGATGAAAACACCGCTTATGATTATCTCTAAATCAGGAGGAGCCAGAATGATGGAGTCTGCTTTTTCTTTGATGCAAATGGCAAAAACATCTGCGAAATTATCTCAACTAGCAAAAGCAGGGATTCCTTATTTTTCTTTTTTAACGGATCCTACTACCGGTGGTGTAACGGCTTCTTTTGCCATGCTGGGTGATATCAATTTTGCGGAACCACAGGCTTTGATTGGGTTTGCCGGTCCTCGCGTCATCAAAGAAACGATTAAAAAAGATTTACCTGAAGGCTTTCAAACTTCAGAGTTCTTACTCGAACACGGGTTCCTTGATTTCATTGTAGATAGAAAAGACTTGAAAACCAAGGTCGGAGATCTGCTGAGCTTTTTTAATTGAAAAACCAGGTAAGTTTATTCCTCAATTACTACAAATGACTTTTCCAGAGGGTTTAATTCATTCATTAATGTATCAATGAATGTGTCTCCGTATTTTACATAGAATTCCAGATAGTTATCCTTTCTTTCCTGAAGTCCATTCGCGGGGAACAGCTTGTCCTTAAGTTTTCGGATTTGATTCACAGCCGTTTCGTTGTTCTGTTTTTCTGCTTTGCGAAGACGTCCTTCCAATTGGCCGATGCTATTGACCGCCTTTGCACCTTCAGCTAATACTTTTTTATATAAACTCGGATCGATCGTTTTTGCTTTATCAGCCACTTGCTGGAATATTTGTTCAACTTGATTTTTCTCTTGGGTAAGCTCAATTTCTACCTCGGCATTTTTTTTCACATACTCATTAATAAGTTGTTCAGTATCTGTGAATAGATCCTGGATGCTTAAGCCTAGTTTATCACGCCGTTTACTGGTGGCCTGGTCTATCCATAGAACCGAGTCACGGCGTATAAGCATCGGGAAATTGACACCAAAATGAGCAAATTGTGAAGTACGCTCCATCCAATAGGCTAACTCACCGCCTCCTCCAACATAAGCTAGATTCGGCAATATCATCTCCTGATAGATGGGGCGCATGACTACATTGGGGCTAAAACGCTCAGGGTGGTTCGTAATTTCTTCTTCTAACTCAGCTTTTGTAAACCGCAGAGAGGAGTCTAGCACCTGGTATGCGCCATCCTCAAAAACAATACGTTGCCGTTTGTGAGGCTGCAGGTAAAAAAAGTTGATATCGCGAGGCGTTGCTTGTTGGCCAAAGCCAAGTGCAGATAATTTTTCACCCTCCACCTCAACTAGCGCCCGCGAAGGTTGCTCCATGATCTCTTCCTTGATGACTGGAATAAAAGCACGCTTAAGGTCGGCATCTCCCATGTCCATCACTACTAATCCGTATTGCTTAAACAGCTCATGAAATAACAATTGCGTTGCTTTTCCGAAAGTAGTACTATTGGTGTAAGCTTTTTCTACCAGGCTATAAATCTGTTGGGCGTTGGACGATTCTCCAAGGATCTGTTTTAACTCCGCCAAGACAGTTGCCAGGCTTTTCGTTTCCATGGCACCCACTGATCCACCACTTGACTCCTTCTCCCAAACCAACGCTTTCCCAAATACCCTGGTATGATTAATTTCTTCAAAATCATGATCTTCACCCCCTACGATAAAAACGGGGACAAACTGAAAATCCGGATACCGCTTTGCTAAAATAGCCGTTAATTTAATTGTTGAAATAATCTTGTAGATACAATACAAAGGGCCGGTAAACAAGCAAGGCTGATGCGCAGTAGTGATCGTAAAGGTATTCGTTGCCAATAGTTTATCCGTGTTGATTTGAACGGATTCAGCAGGAGGAAGGTCGCGCTGTTGTTTTCGTAAAACGGATACCAATAATTCCCTGTCAATGGTCTCGTTTGCTTTGTCTGCAATGACCTTTTCAAAAGCATCTAATTCAACGGGATATTTAAAAAAGGGGCGAAGGTTTTGAGCACCATTTGCATAAGTACGGTCTCGGTTGGAGAGCTGTGGAATTTCTGAAAAAGGGATACGAGTGGTTTGCATCAGCAGCGTTGATTATTGTGAAATTTATTTACCTCTGCTTAACAATCGACGAAAGGAATCAGTTGTGAATGTAGTTAAAAATCATACAGCTTGGTGGAAATAAGTGGTCTGCACCAGTTTATAAGTTTATTTCCGCCTTTAGCGGTTTGGTTTATCTCTTTGCTAAAGCAAATTCGGAGGGTTTATCCCTTAGTTCGTAGGAATACCTAAACCATAATAAATCAGTTTATAAGTTTGTACCGCCTTTAGCGGTTTGGTTTATCTCTTTGCTAAAGCAAATTTGAGGTTTATCACTTGGTTCGTATGAACTCCATCCCTCAGCGGGCTCGGGATTTCCCTGTCCGACTGGTGTCGGTGGCCAGGCGGGGCTACGCTCAAT
>CBDUIU010000660.1:0-3096 GCA_965367335.1 uncultured Saprospiraceae bacterium | reverse complement strand
ATTGTGTATTACCAATGTTAGGCCACCAGCTTTGGTCGCCTGACCGGATCTGGTAAAAATTCTGCAAAACTTTCATTCCGACGATGACCGGTTTTTTTTGAGCTAATAAAATTTTTACATTTTGGACTTTAGTATCTGCTTCTGCCGATGATCTAAATAAAGCTTGAAACGATTCTATCTTATGTTGAGCGGCCTTCTCCTCTAACTCACTGCTGATTTCCTGTGAACAATCATCCGGATTGAAATCATAGTCTCGCGCCAGGCAATTGCCTTTTTCCTCTAATAAACGCAGCGCTGCGCCCAGACTAATCGCCCGCTGGCAATTGCCTTTACTGATCTGATTAAAAAGAAACAAAGCAGAATTTGCCTGCTCCGAAATCATCTGACGATCTGTCCAGCCGTTTTTGATCGCCCGTTCAATTGTCATCGCGGCATAACCTGCTGACCAACCCACACAGGAGGATACTTCCCCCTGATGGCGGATCTCCGGGCAATAGTTGCTGAGATCCATTTGGTCCATTATTGACTTTAGGCCCAGGTCCACCCGGGAAGATGTTTGAGGCAGTAGGTCGTAGTTTTCCTCTGCTAACTCCAGCCCCATTTGGAAGTTGGTTTGTGCCGTGGCAGCGGAAGCGATTAAAAAAAGCAGGTAGAGTAAATATCTCATGACGGTTGGTTTTAAGGCGCTTTTTTCCCTAAAAATAAGGAATTGATTTACAAAATACTCCCAGCGAGCTAAAAAGTTCACTGGGAGCAGAGGAGTACTGATTGGGATTAACTATTGGTTTTACTAGGGGGTATCGAGAGCAAAACAGAACTTAGGCATTTCCTCGGTTAACCGTTACGACACAGTATTTTTCATACCATTTGCCACATTTGCTTTTCACACGAACCAGGATCTTGTAAGTACCAGGGCGGCAATTTCTAAGTTGGTAGTCGCCACCTGCGCCTGGCTTAGCCCACTCGTAAGGAGCTCTGGTTTCTTTTCTGATAAATCTGCCGTTCACATACAGTTCCATGAAATCGATGTCTTTGTAGTTATCTGTATCAACTGTGATGAAGATATCACGTCCGGAGCGGCAAGTTTTGATCGGATTTTTGAACCAGAATTTAAAATTACAGTGTTGTTCGTAAGTAATACATTTCTTGATGACGATGGTACAGTATTTTTTGTAAGTGCGACCACAGCGATCATGTACGATTACAAGTAGTTTATAAGTTCCTTCGTGCAAGTTGCGGAAAAAGTTGTAGCTGGAAGTGTTTTGTTTGCCCCATTCGTAGGGTGCGTTCATTTCTTTTCCTAGTGATCTTCCGTTGACAAATAATTCCATGAATTTAATATCACTTGGGTTGTCAGCTGCAACGTTTACGTAGAACCCTTCTCCTTTTTTAAATTCTTGCTTGATGGGATGCTTGAACCAGAATTTGAATTTACAATGTTTTGGTGGAGGAGGCGTACCACACTTGAACCAGCATTTTACGAAATCACAACGTGAGATAGAACTTGGTCCAGGATGTCCGGTGTAAAATTTGCAAATGAAGCGGCCAGTGCAATCATACCAGTACTCGTAGCAGTTATTTACGTTTGGACGGTAGATTCTAAACAATACTTTTCCATTTTTCTTGTACTGACAGATGTAATAGTTCGGAAATTTGCGGTGCAGTTGGGATAACCAGTTGAAATCTTTGATAGGATTATTAAAGTGGCAGTAGTTATTTCCACCGTTTCCTTTGTGATTGACATAGATGACACATTGTTTCTCATGTTGATAACCGCATCTGTCCTTAATGATTACTTTTAGTGTATAGGTACCGGGGCGTAAATTTCTCAGGATATTATCACCATTACTGTGGGGGCGACCCCATTCATAAGGTGAGTTTATTTCCTTGCGGATAAATTTGCCGTTAATGAAAAGCTTCATGTAAGCAATGTCATGGTATTTTCTTGCATTGACGAGCACATAAACATCTTTGCCGAAGTCAAATTTCGAATGAGATTTTGGATATTGGAACCAGGAGTCCCAGGTACATCGAGTATCAGCAGCGCTAGTAATGTTGGCCGAAGTAGAAGCTAGTAGGTTGTTTGTTAGGAAGCTGAATCCTAAGATGAATAAAAAGATAAAATTTTTCATGATGGTGTTTTGAGGGTTGGTAAGATTAATAAGCTGTAACATGGTATTGAGGTTTTTTTGTTTGTTAATTAATAGTTACATCTTATTATAAATTGAGGACTGGGAGATGTCCTGGCGATTGTCAATTTTTTTTAATTTTTTTTTAAAATTCAACAATTACAATACTGGATAACACCATAGTGTTGCTAATAATTGTTATTTAGTTTGCATTGTAAAGTGCTGATTGTAAGTGCTTTATAAAAATGACTAGTGAGGGTGGTTTATACGGATAGGGATTTTTGGATGAGGCTAAATCAAAACAGAAAAAATGTTTAATTTTATTGCTTAAGAAAATCAAGTGATCACAATTAGAAATTTAATGACAAAAGAAATAAAAAAGACCATTCTCATTTTCGGGGGTTTATGCATAGTGATCTTGTTACTATTCCAACTGGAGCAATGGTCCCTGTTTGCGTTGGGTGGGTCGGAAAATCTCCTGCTGATCCTTTCGGGCCTCTTATTTCTAAGTCTTGGGATCTTTATCAGCCGGTACTTCTACGTGACGATAGAAACACAGAAACGGGAACTCCGCAAATCCAGTTTAAGTGATCAGGAGTTGAAGGTCCTGCACCTGATTGCCAACGGACACTCTAACAAAGAAATCGCCCAGCAACTCTTCATTGCGGAAACGACCGTCAAATCCCATGTGTCTAATATTTTGCTAAAACTTGACGCCAAACGCAGAACCGAGGCCGTTAAGATCGGAAGGGATCTGGGGATTGTTTAATGAGGAAGTATGCCGGTACAGCTTCCGGGAAAGCATGGAAATGCCAAAGTACAGCTACTCCTAAGCAGAGATAACCAACGCGGTCACGGGAAGCGTTTTGTCAGTGACCGAAGAGAAGCCGAAGGTGGACGCCGCGCCGGAAGTCACCCCGGCAGAGGTCATCGTGGATGCCAACGCGGGCGATGTCATTTACATGTC
>CBDUIU010000659.1:0-3109 GCA_965367335.1 uncultured Saprospiraceae bacterium | reverse complement strand
GCTTTAGGCAGCAAGCTGATTTTTCCGGAGTAAGTACTTTCGCACTTTTTATTGGATATCCGAGAAGTGGGCATACTTTGATCGGCTCCTTATTGGATGCTCACCCAAATACCGTTATTGCACACGAAATGGATGTACTACACTATTTTGCTAATGGTTATCGGGTACCTCAAATTTATTACTTGATGCGAGAAAACGCAAAGGCTTTTACGGAGAAGGGAAGAGAGTGGATGGGCTATAATTATCAAGTCGAAGCACAATGGCAGGGAAAACATCGTGAAATTAAATTGATGGGAGACAAAAGTGGTGGTAGAACGACCCGTCGACTTTTAGAACCACAGAACCAAGCACTATTACAACACATTCAAAAAATGACAGGTACCTCACTTGTTTTTTTACATGTTATCCGTAATCCTTTTGACATTATTACGACGATGATGAAGCGCACCGCCAACAGAAGAGAGTTGGCCTTTTCAGAAGAACAACTGGAAATAAAAACCAAACATTTTTTCAAACACGTAGATTCGGTAGATCTATTGCGTAAATCAGGAGCGTATAAGGTGGTAGATATATATCATGAAGATTTTGTGGCTCAACCGAGGAAAGGCTTGGAAGCTATTTGTGGAGCCACTGGTTTAGAAGCACCAACTGATTATTTTGACGCTTGTGAAGGTATAGTATGGAAAAAAGCTCGTCAATCTAGACAAAGTATTGACTATTGGACGAAAGAGCGAATTGCTCAAATTGAGGATAGATTACAGCAGTACGATTTTCTGAAAAAATACTCTTTTGAATAAGACTAAGACATGAGTGAATCAAAGCATAGAGTTCTATTTTATCGACGGTTGCTACATGCCAATGCAGGTAGTAATGGCGGTAATTTAAAGCTCAGAGATTGTTTTGACCATATTCTTTTTTCACAACAATACAAACCCGAAATTTATTTTTCAGAAGATACTTGTTGGTTTGATCAGGTTAACCACCACTGGTCTTCCCTCAAAGAACAGGCTTTAAAGAAATGGGAGATTTTGCCAGGGGATATTTTGTTTTTTTCAGGAGCCGACTGGCAAGCCCTTCCCGAAGACCTTCGGCGCCAGCCTCCGGTACCAGTCATCAATATTGTACAACCACGACATACGAGATCAACGGATAAGCGACAAGCATATTTGAAATATCCAGCTATTCGAATAGCAAAAAGTGATACCGGCGCAAAGATTTTAAAGACGCATGGGTTGAATGGACCTTTATATACGATACCAGATGCAATTGATTTGAGCCTATTGCCAAAAGTACCGCAGCAAAAAGATATTGATGTATTGATTTTAGGTTTAAAGCAACCTGAATTTGCAAAAGCCGTACATTCCTTAATACTTGATTGGGCTAAAGTTCATTGTCCTGATTTGAAGCTCCACGTACAGCTTCCTCCTAAACTACCTACAAGACAAGCTTTTTTATCCTTATTGAGCCAGGCAAAAATAGTTGCATGTATTCCACTTGACGTGGAGCGAGGAGCTGAAGGGTTTTATCTTCCAGCTTTAGAAGCCATGGCCCTGGAGTGTTTGGTTGTTTGCCCTCATGCGATTGGCAATGTAGATCATTGCTTAGATGGAATAAATTGCATTGTACCAGGTTTTACGCCAGAAAGTGTTTTTCAAGGAGTAATAAAAGCGCTTGCACTCAATCAAACGCAATTGTCTGCTTTGCTAAAGAATGGTTTAGAGACAGCAAATCGACATAGCATTGAGCAGGAACGCCAAGCTATTTTGGACTTAGTCCATCGGGCGTATGATATCTGGGAGCAACCATTACTGTTTACCCCGGTTGATGATCAACAGAATACCTTTTCCATAAAAAAACAATTCAAAAAGGTTTGGGGTAAAATTAGAGGTAAAAAAAGTAAATGAAATTTTCAAAGAACTTTTTAATTATAGAAAATGTCTAATCACGATGTCATTTTAACAGGTATCCCGCGTTCAGGGACAACGCTTGCTTGTCTGTTGCTTAGTCAAATTCCTGACTTTGTTGCGCTCAATGAAACTGCAAGCTATAAGTCTTATTCGTCAGCTCTTCGGGGGGTACCGGAGTTTTATCAACAAACGCGTGAATCCATTTTGAAACGTGGGGTGGCAGTCGCTCGTGCAGTAGATGGGAAAATGACGGATAATCATTTTTCTAATGAAAAGGGAGGCAGAAAGAAACTTGTTAAAAAGCAAGAGATTAGAATTGAAAAAGAACTCCACCATGATTTTAAATTAGGGGTAAAACATAATGCATTATTTACCATTCTTTTATCAGACCTGGTCAAAGATTATCCTGTATTTGCCTTCATTCGAAATCCACTTTCTGTATTAGGGTCATGGAATAGTTTAGCGTTACCGGCAAGCAAGGGGCAAGTTAGGGCTGCGCAATGGTTATATCCTCAATTGGATCAAGAGTTATCCAGGATACCAGATGTTTATGATAAACAGCTTCATATTCTAAACTGGTATTTTGAACGCTATTTATCTTTACCCTCAGAACAGGTTATAAAATATGAATCCATTATTGAAACGGATGGAAAGGCACTTAGTGTCATTGATTCCGGAGCAATTAAATTAGGAAAGGAGCTTTCCAGCAAAAATAAAAACAAGGTATATGACCAAGCGGTCATGGCCAAATTAGGAGAACGGCTAATCAATCGTGACCATGCCTGTTGGGAGTTCTACGATAAATCCACTTTTGCAGCATTTATTCCATAATACTTGATAACAATGTCAGAACTTTTTGATCGATTCCAACAAAAATCACACGGTTATGCAGTAGTTACTATTTGCACGCCTAATTTCATACCAGGGACCATGGTGATGATCTATTCTTATTTGAAATATAATCAATGGTTTAAAGGGGATTTTATTATTTTAGTTGACGAAATAACAGAGGATATGAAAAAATATCTAAGTTATTTGCCAAATGTAAAATTTCGTATTGTAGGAAAGGAAATTTTAAACCGAGCAGAGGCAGTGAGTAAGGCAGATAAAACCGGGAAGATTTTTAAATCTCACTTTTACTCCCTGGAATTATTTAATATCTCAGGATACGATAAACTATTTTATGTTGATAGTGATATGTT
>CBDUIU010000658.1:0-3113 GCA_965367335.1 uncultured Saprospiraceae bacterium | reverse complement strand
ATATGCATGTTTTTTATGCTTTTTTTCGAAAAATCGTATCTTTAGCAAAAAAAATGATGCGCTCTTTATTCTTTACCTTATCCATGCTTTTCCTTTTCTCCTGTCAGGAAGAAAAACAGACCTCACCTGAAGAACAACTCGGTACGGTTCATTTTAATGTAACGGGTAAAACCGAAGCAAAACCTTTGTTCACCAAAGGCTTACTCCTCTTACACAGCTTTGAGTTTGACGATGCGGCCGAGGCTTTTCGCGAAGCCCGCCAACTGGACCCTGACTTTGCGATGGCTTACTGGGGAGAAGCCATGACTTGTAACAAGCCCCTTTGGCGGATGCAGGATCGCGAGCAGGCTGATAGCATCATGCAGCTATGGGCGCCAACTAAAGCAGAGCGGCTGGCTAAGGTACCCGAAGGCCTGGAAAGAGATTTCTGGGAAGGCATGGAGATCCTCTATGCTCCGGAAGGAGAAAAGAATGAACGGGACGTGGCTTATAATCGGCATTTGGAAAAATTATACGCGAAACATCCGGGTAATCAGGAAGTAGCGGCTTTTTATGCCTTATCGATGTTGGGTGCAGTGCCAGTAGGCAGAGATGAGGAAGCTTACGAAAAAGGTGCTCGAATTGCTCAGGGTGTCTTAGCGGAAAACCCCAGTCACCCCGGTGCTTTACATTACCTGATCCATTCTTATGATGATCCGGCCCACGCCAAATTTGCGTTGGATGCAGCGAATGCTTACGCTAAAGTGGCCCCGGATGCGGAGCATGCTTTACACATGCCTTCACATATCTACGTAGCGATGGGCATGTGGGATGAAGTTATTTCCTCGAATGTTGCTTCCTACGAAGCGAGTGTTAAACGGGTGAAAAAACTGGATCTGGATGATAATGAGCGGGGTTGGCACGCCTGGCATTGGTTGCAGTATGGTTATCTGCAGCGGGGTGAATTTGAAAAAGCCAAACAGATAGCAGAAGAGGCGTATACATTGATGGACAGTACGGCACAGAAAAGAGCCCGTGCCTATATGATCTCGATGAAAGCCAGTTATTTGGCAGAAACAGATGACTGGGATAGTCCAATCGCTAATTATCTGGTCGATCATGATGATTTAAGTATCGTCAGTCGCACCAAACTGAATTTTATGGAAGGGTATAAAGCTTGGCGTAAAAAAGACGCAAAAGCATTGTTACAGGTAATAGAAGATGTTGAAAAAAAGCGTACGGTAGCAGCCACCTATGTTACCGGAGCCGGAGCCCCTATGTGTAGTGCAAATACCAGTTTTAAACCCAATCAATTGGACCTGGATCAGGCGATGATCATGGAGATGGAATTGAGAGCGCTGGCCGCACAGCTAGCCAATAAACCAAAGCTGGCCGAAGAGTGGTTTCAAAAAGCCGCTGACCTGGATGCCAGTATCAGCTATTCTTATGGCCCGCCAACGGTAGCCTGGCCAATATATGAATTATACGGAAATTGGTTGTTAGAGAACAACCGACCCGAAGAGGCATTAGCGCAATTTGAAAAAGCGCTTCAACGTGGTCCCGCCCGCGCCCGTGCGTTAAAAGGAAAACAACAAGCCCAAAAAATGAAAAAAATTTCCTAGTAGTCGTTGGCCTTGTGTCAACCCCCAATACCTCAGGTGCCCTAATTTCCATCAATATAAACAACCAAACCACACATGAAAATACTTGTCATTGGAGGAAAAGGAACGATCGGAAGAACCGTAGTGGACTATTTGCAATCAAAACATGAGGTCCTCATCGCCGGAAGAAATAGCGGGGACGTCACCGTCGACATTGCCGATGAAACTTCTATTCGCAATATGTTCGACAAACTTGAAGATATAGACGCGGTGCTGTGTATTGCCGGTGAAGCGAAATGGGACTACCTAAGCGAATTGTCAGAAGAAGATTTTTATATCGGTATCCGAAGCAAACTGATGGGACAAGTGAATCTGACCAGAATCGCACAACAGCATCTCACCAAAGGCGGTTCCATCACGCTTACCACGGGAATCCTTGCTGATGATCCGGTGGTAATGACCACCAGTGCTGCCATGGTCAACGGGGCTATCCACAGCTTTGTAAAAGCTGCAGCCCTGGAAATGCAAAATGAGATTCGGGTGAATGTTGTATCTGCTGGTTTAGTAGAGGATGCTGCGGAAAAATACGCCGATTATTTCCCAGGACACAATCCGGTACCCATGTATAAGGTGGTCAATGGCTATGTCAAATCCGTTCTGGGAAAAGGGAACGGGGAGATCATTCGGGTATATGAGTAAAAGGCAAAGAACAATGATTGGCAGTGGATTGTTTCACGCTCATGACAACACGTGATAACAACTTACTCGCTCTGCGTCCAAATATTCCTGCTGCCCAGCCAAATCAGACTGCCAAGCCCATCGAAGCATTCCAAAATGCTACGTTACGGCCTCTATTAAAATGGCAAAACGACTTGCTGGTAGCAGCCTTTGTTCAGTATATCAAAAAGCGGAAAAATATCTTTCAGTCATTAGATGCGCCTAAAAAAAGGGCTTATATTAACCAAGCTTTGCAGAAAGATCAACGGTTTCGCGAATGGCTTTTTGGCTTGCTTGCAGGCCACTTTACGATGGAAGAATGGCACTTTTATAATGAAAATGAATCGGAAATTCGGAAACGCATCACTTCCATGTTGATCCACCGCTTAATTGATCAAATGACTTAAGTAGATTTTACTACTCAATTTTCAATTTTATTAAACGCTGTAATTATGCAAATCAAAGCCGCTAACCCCGCCGAGTACATTGACCAAATTCCAGAAGAGAGACAACCCGTGATGGAAAAACTGCGTTCCACTATTTTGGATAACTTACCAGACGGTTTCGAAGAACAAATGTCTTATGGTATGATAGGGTTTGTAGTCCCACACTCTTTGTATCCCGCTGGGTACCACTGTGATCCAAAGCTGCCTTTGCCCTTTATGAGCATCGCCTCGCAAAAAAACTTTATTGCCGTTTACCACATGGGTATTTATGCCAATCCGGATTTGATGAAATGGTTTGTTGCGGAATATCCAAAACACTGTAAACGCAAGCTGGATATGGGAAAAAGCTGTATTCGATTTAAAAAAATTG
>CBDUIU010000657.1:0-3123 GCA_965367335.1 uncultured Saprospiraceae bacterium | reverse complement strand
CTCAAATTTGCTTTAGCAAAGCGATAAACCCAAACGCCGAAGGCGGTATAAACTTATAAACTGCTTTATGGAGTTTATGGTTTATGAGGTTTATATAGTTTATTGACGTAATGAAATTCCCGAGCTCGCTGAGGGATGGGGTTTATACGAACTAAGTGATAAACCCTCAAATTTGCTTTAGCAAAGCGATAAACCCAAACGCCGAAGGCGGTATAAACTTCTAAACTCCACCAACCACCAACCACCAACCTACTTTTCCTTCAACGCGACACAACAAGTAGTCAGGTTATGCATCTCCAGATTCCCTCCCGTTGCTCTGGCTAATTCCGCATTGCTAAACATTCCAGCCATGGGGACGTTCCAGATTTTTTTTATGCCTTCCAATTCATCTGTCATCATTGGGCCAAAGGACAAAATTCTGCCTGCACAACTAAAAACTACCAAAGCATCTGCATCAGGCATTTCCCGTTCTTTTAATTGCTGAACGCCTTTGATTACTTGTTCCATCACATCCCAGTCCGGAGGTAAGGAAAAACGAACTTTTGAGCCTTGTGGCACCGTACCACTTGTATGAAAGGAATGATCTGACCAATCCACAACTAAAGCTGGACGCATAACTGGATCTCCTTTTTCTCTTTGCAATTGTAATGGGAAATTGGCTGCTAATTCCAAAAGCACATCTTTATTGTCAGGAGTGATATTTTCCAGCCCTCCATATTTTACAGTTATGTCCAGCGCAGGAACATCGTCTATTGTATAAACGTGATTGCCCTCACTCCGGGTAACGGTTTTTTCGGTGCCGACAGCTTTCC
Organism: uncultured Saprospiraceae bacterium; assembly: GCA_965367335.1. Lineage (GTDB taxonomy): Bacteria > Bacteroidota > Bacteroidia > Chitinophagales > Saprospiraceae > CBDUIU01. The sequence goes on along the minus strand of CBDUIU010000657.1, from coordinate 2,311 downwards.
AGCCACAGGTTGCAATGCCTTTTATAGCTACTTTTTCTTCATTGAGCGCAATACAGACCAAGCCATTGCTGCTTATTTTTCCATTCGTAAAAACCCAGGTTTCAGTAAATGAATAATCATCGCCTGCAGCTCCACCAAATGCGTTGACATCTTTACCAATGACCTCTTCTAAGCCTCGTAAAATTTCCTCTCCATCGGTTTCGGAATGACTGGTGCCAATTAGAAAAGCGGGTTTGTCGAATTTCTCTTTTGCTTTTTGAGCGATTTTCGTCGCAACTGCTTTGTAGTTTTTCTCTGGGTATTCTTCCAGAAAAATTTGAAAATGTTCTTTTTTCATGTCCAGCAGCAGCATAACACAGGAGCCATTTTCGGTTTCTTCATCGATAAATTCGCCATTGGTGGTACAGCCAAAAATAGCAATTCCTTCAGCATCAAGTAAGGCACTGATGGCTTGCAAGTCCTGGCTTTTAGAACTGAATACGACGGCCAGTGTCGGCTTAAAATGCGTTGAAATGGTTTTCGCTAATGCTGCTTTAAGTTCCTGGATAGATTTTCCTTTTATTGATTTTGCATTCATCGTTATCCAAATTGTGTAGGTTTCTAGATTGATAAGAACAGGGGTTGAAAATTGCCGTTCGAACAGCTTAATGAATGGTTAGTTTTTTGAATTCTACCCTTTTAATCATTAGAAGTCAAGACCGATTGGGCTATTTTCCAGGTGCCATCTTTTTCCTTAAACATCGTATTGGCATACTTACCAGTAGTATGAATGGGTATGTCATAAACATAGGTGGCACCTTTAATTTCATAAGTACCTTTTGCCACAAATCCATGCTGATAATCTGCCCAATGAATTGATGAATGCTTGAGGGTAAGGGTGGTTTTATTATGTATAAATGTTTTCTTAAAAATGGCAGCGATGTTTGCTGCGCCTTTAATTTCCTGGCCAGCCGTATCGATACGGACGGCATCATCCAGGTACATAGATTGGATGGTTTCGACGTCTTCCTGGTTATAGGCGTTCATAAATTTTTCGGTGAAGGCTAGCATCTCGGCTTCACTTGGTTCTTCTATTTGAGCGTATAGATTGCTGAAAGTTATGGCGCAGAGAAAAAGTATAAGATTAAGGGGGTTTTTCATGAGTAACAGAGGTTTGATGGAAAAATACGGTTTGGTTTACTTAATTGGAGTAATTGTTCAAAGGCACTTGCGCTGGTTTGAAACTAATGCCTAAATCTTTCTTAGCCAAATCATTACGGTAAATAATTTTCGGATTACCCTGGGGCGCTTGCTGGTTCAGCATCAAGGTAATATCAGAAACGGGGTAACTTTCACTGGACAATAAATAATTTTTTCCGTGTAATCCTTTGGTTGTTGCGGCTTGATAAATACCCTCAGCAACATCTGCAACGTCTACGATTGCAAAGTCAATGTTATTGTCATAGAACATCTGAATAAAAGGGTTCGGCGCTATTTTATTCTTGAAAAGAAATTGAAGCCCTACGGAAGTTGAATCCTGTCTTTCCGACATGGCTTTGCCCATTACACCAACGGGTGATACGGTTACTATTTCAAAGCTTAGATTAGGATGGGTATTAATGAATTTTTCAACGGCCTGATTGGCAATGAATTTAGCCTGTGCATACGGATGGCTTGCTTCACTCATGAATGGGGGATCATCTTCTCCTATTTGATCACCTTGATTTTTATGGTCGGGTAGGAGTGGGAAATTCGTGTTATAAGCTGCAACCGATGCAATAAAGATGACCTTCTCAACACCAGGTGTCTGTTGGATGGCTTCCAGAAAATTTTCCGTACCCTTGATGGTTGGGTCAAATAATTCAGTTTTGGGATCCTTAACATCCAGTTGAAAAGGAGTGCCACCGTGTACAACGATATGACATCCTTTTAAAAAACTTTCAAGTTGGGACTTATGCTCAACATTGAGTTGAACAATTTCTAAATTCTCTGCATTGGGCAGCTGATGCAAATGTGCATATTTTTCTTTTTTGGAAAGGTCGGTGACCGATGCTTTTACGCGGTAACCTTTACTTAGGAATTTTTTGGTATTATAGCTTCCGATGAAGCCGGAACCGCCGATGATGCCTACTGTTTGCTTTTGGGGCAGATCACTATTATTCATTGGTAAATGATTTGGTTTTTTGAAAATATTTTTGAAATCGTAGGGATGGTGTTATTGGTAGTTCTCTCCAACTAAAATAACCGGCGCTCCTCCGGTAGAAATTCGATTGGCATCTGCAGCCACTTCCTGCATGCCGGGGGAAGCCAAAGCCGCATCCAAAGCAGCTTT
>CBDUIU010000656.1:0-3129 GCA_965367335.1 uncultured Saprospiraceae bacterium | reverse complement strand
CGCTACGCCCAATGTATTTGACTTACGCAAGAGTTGGCAACCGCATGCCAAAGATTTTGAACCAGATGCCTCAGATTTAGTATGGCAAGGTAATAAAGGGAAGAACCTTTTAGGCGCGATTAATTATCTAGCCTCCGAAGGTTTAAATGTTTTCTCCTTTCTCACTTTCAATATAGATGGTGATGATAGAAATGTTTATCCTTATTTACTAAAAGCGCCCGTTGAGGAGTATGAAGCTTATGCCAATGACAAAAAAAATAAAGAAGCCTGGGTATCCAAATTTCATACAACTCGCTTAGATGTTTCTAAACTGGCACAATGGGAGCGTATTTTGGAATATGGAGGTCGAAAGGGAATGTTCCTTCATTTTAAAACCCATGAAACCGAAACGGACCATCTGATGGACAACGGAGTATTTGGTGACGAAGGAAAATTATACTATCGAGAATTAATTGCCCGATTTGGACATCATCTAGCCTTAAATTGGAATTTGGGAGAAGAAAATAATCAGCCTATAACGGAGGTAGTAAAGATAGCAGAATACATTCAAAAACTGGATCCTTATCAACATCATCGAGTCATCCATACTTTCCCTAATCAAGACGACCGCTATGCAGAACTAATTGGCAATCAATCGGTACTAACGGGTGCCTCTCTTCAACTAAGAGATCCGGAATTTCTTGATGTTCATGATCGAGTGCTCAAGTGGCGCATGAAATCAGATTCTACTGGCAAGCGGTGGGCACTTTCAGTCGATGAACCGGGTAAGGCACAGATTGCACTTTTACCTGATGATGAAGACAGAGACCATGATTTGGCAAGAAGTAATGCCCTTTGGGGGACTTTGATGGCTGGAGGCTATGGTGTAGAATGGTACTTTGGCTATGCCAGTCCAAATTCAGATTTAACTTGTCAGGATTTTCGTAGTCGAGACCTTTTTTGGGACCAAAACCGGCACGCTCGATTTTTCTTTGAAAAATATCTTCCTTTTTGGAAAATGGACCCGGCGGATGAATTAACCACCGATAAGACTTCCTATTGTTTAGCAGCAAAAGATGAAGTCTATGTGGTTTTCTTACCCCAAGGCAAAGAAACAACCTCAATTGACCTGGGTGATTCTGGAAAGGAGTTTTATATTCATTGGTATAACCCGAAAAGGGGGGGAGAATTGAGAACGGGCTCAATTAAATCGATTTCGGCAAATGCTTTACAGCGTTTGGGGTTTCCTCCTGAAGAGAAAGAAAAGGATTGGGTGATTTTACTCAGTGCTAAATAAAAGTTTATTGGCTAATACGGATAGTCGCCCAGCTAATTCATTACAGATAAAAGTATTATGAATCTTGTATTTAAAATTTCCTCTTGCCAAAACTCATACAGCATAGTACAGAACAGGATGTTTTTACTAACAGTTTTGCTTTTCTTGCCTATATGTTTAATAATTACCATTGGCAGAGGCCATTTTTAATAAACACCAAAATATAACCTACATGCAGAAACAAAGCTTACTCACTTTAATGATAGCTTTGATCGTCAGTTTTTTTTCAGGAGCATTATTAGGCCAAACTCCAACTTCGCCTAAAGGAGCACAACGGACAAATATCATTTTTATACTTACAGACGACCAGCGCTTTGATGCACTTGGATATGCGGGTAATGAACTCATCCATACTCCGGAAATGGATCAACTGGCTAAAGCTGGTACTTATTTCAAAAATGCTACGGTCAGTACTCCGATTTGTGCGGCTAGCCGGGCGAGTATTCTAACCGGATTATATGAACGTACACATCGTTTTAATTTTCAAACCGGGAATGTACGTGAGGAATATATGGACCAATCCTATCCCAAGCTGTTAAGGGATGCCGGATATTACACTGGTTTCTACGGAAAATATGGCATACGCTATGATGGAGAGGACAAATTATTTGATCAATATGAGACCTATGATCGAAAGAATTCATTTAAGGATCGACGGGGTTACTTTTATAAAACGATTGGAAAGGATACGGTTCATTTAACTCGTTATACCGGTCAACAAGCGCTGGATTTTATTGATAATGCTGATCAAAACAAGCCTTTTTGTCTTTCCTTGAGCTTTAGTGCTCCGCACGCACATGATCCTGCTGAAGACCAATATTTCTGGCAAAATACAACCGACAAATTGTTACAAGACATCACTATGCCCGGCCCGGAATTAGGTGAGGATAAATATTTTGAGGAACAACCCGAATTTGTGCGTGCAGGTTTTAATCGCTTACGATGGACCTGGAGATACGATACACCTGAAAAATACCAACACAGTGTTAAAGGTTACTACCGGATGATTTCCGGGATCGATTTGGAAATTGGAAAAATTCGGGCAAAATTAAAAGAAAAGGGATTGGACAAAAACACGGTCATTATCCTGATGGGAGATAATGGATACTTCTTAGGAGAAAGACAATTTGCAGGTAAATGGCTAATGTATGATAACTCAATCCGGGTGCCGCTGATCATTTTCGATCCAAGAGCAAAACACCAGGATATCGAGGAATTGGCACAAAATGTTGACGTACCTTCTACCATTTTAGATTTAGCAGGTATTGAACAACCAAAAACCTGGCAAGGAGTGAGTTTGTTACCGATTGTACATCAGAAAAAAACAAGTTTAGACAGAGATGCGGTGCTAATTGAACATCTGTGGGAATTTGAGCATATTCCTCCAAGTGAAGGTATAAGAACCAAGGACTGGAAATATTTTCGATATGTAAATGATAAATCATTTGAAGAATTATACAACTTAAATGAGGATCCAAAGGAAATTGTAAATCTCGCTAAAGACCCGAAGTACCAGCACAAGCTTCGTGAGTTTAGAAAAAAGTGTGATGCCTTACTAATAGAAAAAAGTGATGCCTATTCCAAACCGCCAACTGATTTATCCATAGAATTCATCCGAAAGCCGGAAGCTGTTTTTATCAAAGATACTCAGCCTGAATTTTCCTGGGTAGTACCAAAAGAGTCTGTCCTACAATCTGCTTACCAGATATTGGTTGCATCAAGTCAGGAGGAGATTGATAATAACAATGGAAATTTCTGGGACAGCGGTCAAGTGCGATCAAGTGTATCCTCTGAAATCGAGTACGCAGGTCAGC
>CBDUIU010000655.1:0-3153 GCA_965367335.1 uncultured Saprospiraceae bacterium | reverse complement strand
GGAGTTGGTATCAAGCTAATGGGCATCAAATCATTAGAGTGTAATTACAACCCGATAGAACAAACCTATAACCAGAGTATGAAAAAGATAATAAAGCTTTCCACTAACTTAGCAAAGTCGATGATACTTATGATAAATTAATTGGAGCAGGTGATTTAAAAAGATACTTTATAAAATGGAAGGGAGAGTATATAATATATGGAAGCCACCTTGCCGAACCAAGAACAATTGATCTTTTTAGTAATCCCAGAATTTTATTAAAAAGGATTATTTCTAAATACCATTTTGATGCATCATACTGAGGAAGTATTGATCTGTAACTCCGATTTAATAACTCTTTCCTCAAAGATAACAGAAAGGAATTTTGTCTTCTTTTACTTGGCATTAATAACATCAAAATTATGTGCCAAATACATTCGATCAATTAATGTGAATCTTAATCAGCAAGCATTTCCAAAAATAAATACACTTAAGTCATTTCCAATTCCTGAATTTGATAGCAATTCAGAACTGCCTTCTTTGGTTGTTTCCATTTTATCCAAAAAAGAAGATATCAACAAACTATCAACGAAATTTGAAAATACTATTAAAAGAAAATTTGATATCAACAAATTATTAAATAAGTTCCAATACTGGTATTCTTTTACCTATACAGACTTTCTCAAAGAACTCAAAAAGAAAAAGATCAAACTCAGTCTCTCCGAAGAAGCTGAATGGGAGGAGTACTTTGAAGCGGAAAAAGCTAAAGCCCAAGCCCTGCAATCAGAGATCGACAAAATAGATAGGGAAATAGATCAAATGGTCTATGAACTATACGGTTCGACAGAAGAGGAGATTGCGATTGTGGAGAATGCGTGAATAATCAACAAACACCTCACTTGTTTAAACTATGATTAAACCAACAAAAAAAGAGTTATAACGAAATCGTTATAACTCTTAGATAATCAGTGTGTCGGGGTAGCAGGATTCGAACCTGCGGCCCCCTGCTCCCAAAGCAGGTGCGCTAACCGGACTGCGCCACACCCCGAGTGAAATACGTTGTTTGGATAACCAATACGCATTTCATTTTTTTACAACCACTTGGGTTGTATATGCGCTTTTTGGATAACCAATACGCATTTTTTATTTTTCATAGCACATCTTCATGCGCCATTTTAATGATTCAATTATTGTGCCTGTTTCAAGTTTAATGACATAATCATTTTGAACAGAGCTTCGGCAATTTCATAAAGCTCATTTTGAAGGTAGGCATATTTTTCTTCGTCGAGCAATTCCAGATCTTTTAAAAGATCCGTGGCTGCAGCAACTTCAAACGTTAAACCGCGTGCAATGATATAGTTATGTCGTCGATCAGCACGAGTAATTCGTCCTGTGCCTTCAGCAATACGAAATAATATGCCTGTTGACGATTTTTGGATTTGCTCTCGGATAACCAGAGGAATACCTTCTGTTGCGATGACGTGGACAAGTAGTTCTTTTACTACTTTTCTTGCTTGGTGATACACGTCGAGCTTTTCATAATCAAATCGCATAAATATTCGATTTGAGCCGGAAAATTAATGTTTTCCGGTAGTGGCGGTGGAGGCGGGATTCGAACCCGCGGTACCGTTTCCAGTACGTCAGTTTAGCAAACTGGTGGTTTCAGCCACTCACCCACTCCACCGGATGTTTTATTGTTCACCAATTTTTCACGATCGTTTCCCTCTTTCCTTCAGTTTAGTCGCGACTAAGCCGAGAGTGGTTTCGGCCACTCATCCACTCTACCGGAATAAGCTGAATTTGGAATTGTTCACTTGGCTCATTCGCCCCTCTTCCGTCATTAGCGGCACAAAGGTAGGTAACCTTTATTTAATATGCAAACTATTTTTTAGGGAAATTTAGCACAATCCTCTTTAATGGTTTTTTGATTACGCGCATGACGATTTTAGTTTCTTCTTTAGCTTCAAAATTCTAACTAAAAAAGCCTGGGTATCTAATTTAAGATATCCAGGCTTTCTTATGTTATTTAAAAAATACTATTCAATCACAATGATTCGAGTCGACTTCAATACCGCTCCGTCGTAGATAATTACATGATACATCCCGGGTTGATAAATATTCATTTGCTTAATCGACAACTGGATGACTTGGTTTTCAACCGCATGCTGTCCTTTATAAACTTGCTGCCCAGATTGATGGATGATCTCCAATTGAACTTCTTTTGTAGACTGATCAAACCCACTCAAGCGCATTTCATCCTGAACAAGATTGGGAAATATTTTCAATTCTCCTCCCTTTTCACCAAGCACTGCAGTTACAATAGGGGAATACATGTAGTTTCCATTATAATCCACTTGTTTCAAACGATAGTAATTTTCACCTGGCAAGGGAGTTACGTCCGTAAAATCATATGACCGAGGTCCATTAACGGTACCTTGAGCAGTAACTTGTCCAACAGTCATAAATGTTTTGCCATTGATAGAGCGTTCAATTGAAAAATAGTCTACATCTTCTTCCATAATTGTCGTCCAATCTAAGTTGATGCTTTTCTCCAATGGAAGTGCCTGGAATTCAAGCAGTATTACTGGTAATGCATTAGAGCCTTTAGAAGTGGAACCAAGTGTAAGAAAAGTGACATCATCCAATGGTGGCGGTTCAGCGTTTTTGTTAGTTACTGTGCCACTGATACCAGATCCCGTTCCACCAGTTGTTCCGCCATTTCCATAGCTAGTCCAGACCTTTGTGGCTCCATTGTCTACCAAGCCAGCTACTAGTAAGGAATCAGGGTCACTGATTCCTGCTACCTGCGCATCATCCCAATGCAAAGTAACCTCAACATCTTGTGCTCCTGCAGATTTGGTTAGTGACCAATATCCTTGCCCACTAATATTACCCAAAGGTGGTTGAAGACCATCTTCAATTGGTGGAGGACACGAATAATACTGAACCCTATATTCATAAGTTGGCTCTACAACAGCCTCAAGTTCTAACGGTGCATATACATTGTTATCTCCTACGGGAAAAACAAAGGTACTATTCGTACTTGTTCCTTTTTTAACCATCGGGCCCTCAATGAATGAGGTAGCACTTCCACCACTGATCGAGGCCCCATCCGCAACGATCAATAAAGCAGTATCTGCAGTTTTAATGATTCCACTATTTAAATCTAAATTG
>CBDUIU010000654.1:0-3160 GCA_965367335.1 uncultured Saprospiraceae bacterium | reverse complement strand
CTGCGCTGTGCTCGCTGAGTCGTTGTGCGAGAAAAGAATCACGGAGCCACGGCGACCACGGCGAAGTAGGAGTTGATTTAAAATATTTAGCAATGTCTGCCCTACCTGCGCTGTGCTCGCTGAGTCGTTGTGCGAGAAAAGAATCACGGAGCCACGGCGATCACGGCGAAGTGGCAAATGAAGCCAAATGAGGTAAAGATATTAAGACATTAATCTATCACCCGTTTGATGCCATTTTTTAGTAATACTTCATTGAAATTAATTAATAGTCCCAATTTAATTCCCTTTAGTCTAAGGTAAGTAAGCAACCGTTTATAATCAACCGGAAGTACTTTTGAGACTGATTTTAATTCCACAATCAGTTGATCTTCGATAATTAGATCAGCTCGATAGCTCACCCGAAAAGAGAGTTCATCATAGGTTAGCGGAACGCCTTCTTGCCGGGTTACACCATATCCCATCCTTTCCAGTTCATATTGCATTATCTCTTCATAAACAGCCTCAAGTAAACCCGGCCCCAGTTTTCTATGAATTTTAAATGCCGCATCCAAGACTGCCGTGGCAAGTTGATTTTCATACATGATCTTCAGTTTTACAGCGAGGTAGCCAATGGAGAATACCACCTAATAAGGTCCATTTTCACACCAGCAATAATATCGCATGATTAAAAAAGCAAATACAAAATTATTCATGAAACCAACAGCCCTAACAGATGAGATGATGACCAACCTCCAGGTTGGAAATTTCCGCCAGATACTTTTCGAGAGAAAACTGGCTCAATATAGACTGCTCGTTATTCGAGATGGACAAAAGTAAAAATAAAATTAATAAAAGCAAAACATTTTGTAAGAAAAAATAAAATTTAATATAGTTTTTGTCTGCTGATTGCAAATGACTGTAAAAAAAACAAAACCTGGTTCACAGTCGTTTACATTTTGTAAAACCCTATGTATCTTACAAACTTAAAATGCCCCTAACTATTTGAATCAACATTACTATATGACAAAATCGGCTAATCCACAAGTTGAAATCTCTGGTAAGGCATTGTCTGTCAAAGGATTCAGTGTGGAGATTTATTCCTCTATCCAAGAGGTTTCCCCTGTGTGGGAAGGTGCTGCACCAATGGAGGATCTTTTTTTACAAAGAACTTACCTGAGGTTATTGGAAAAACATCCGCCTCAAGGCATGCAATTTTGCTATTTAGTTTTTTACCGGGAAAAGGATCCCGTGGGCGTGGCAATTGGCCAAATTCAACATTTTCGTGCGGATCAATCCATCAACCTGGAGGAAGATAAAAGGTCTGGCGTTCCGTGTTTTTTCACAGCTTTTGCAAATTACCTGAAGGGTTTATTTGCCCGGCAAGTGGAATTCAAAACCCTCATCAATGGAAATCTTTTATTGACCGGAGAACATGGCGCTTATTTTAAGTCCGAATATGTCGATCGCAAGAAGGCATTTGTCTTGTTAGAAGAAGGTTTGTCTTACGCGGCAGAATGGCTGAATGCGCGAAAAATCAGCATCATGGCCACTTTGATCAAAGAGTTTTATCCCGGTGTACAAGAACATACTTCCGGATTGACCAATAAGAATTATAATGAGGTTTGTATTCAACCTAACATGGTGATGAAAATTCCCCCTCACTGGACTTCTTTTGATGATTACCTTGAAGATTTGACTTCCAAGTACCGGGTCCGCACACGTAGGGCACTGAAGAAAAAACAAGACCTGGAATTTCGTGAACTCTCCCTCCAGGAAATTCAGGATAACCTCGATCGGCTCTATGAACTATATATGGGGATTGCCGAAAATTCAGGGTTCAATGTGATTAACCTTAACCGCCAATACCTCGCCGCCCTGAAAGAGCAATTGCCTGAACGGTTTCGACTTTATGCTTGTCATGATAATGGTGAACTCATCGCTTATTATACAACGATTCATAATGGTCAGGAGTTAGAAGCGCATTTCCTCGGATTTGATCGCAAATACAATCGCAGTCACCAACTTTATCATAACATACTGTATGCTATCCTACAGGAAGGAATAGACCTACGAGTGGAGAAAATTATCTATGCCCGGACAGCTTTAGAAATCAAATCCTCTATTGGGGCAGTGCCTGTGGATATGTATTGTTATTTCCGCCACCGAAATTCTTTTTCCAATCGTTTTCTGAGTCCAATATTAGACTACTTGAAACCAGACGATAACTGGGAACAACGACATCCTTTTAAGTGATAAAGGGGTAAGGTTGATAAGTGTATTTAAAATGCTTGAGCACAAGGGCTAATTCTAGATTTCTCCCGCGATTGCCTCAGTTATGGTGGATAGATGATCACCGATTTTGACTAAAGAAACAATCAGGTTGTTATAGGACATGGCGCTCTGTACCGAGTACTTTCCTTTCTCCAGGTCATTCAGGTTTTCTTCTCGTAACTTTTTCCACAGGGTATTTATTTTTTTTGTTTTGGCGTAAGTTTCTACTTTAGATACTTTATCATATTGTGGTGAGGACAAGTTTTGGGTAGCAATGACAAATGCCTCATCCACCAAATTAAATAAGGCTTCTAATTGATCACGTTGATGCTGGTTGAACCAAATTTTATCTTCTATTTTTCGCTCCAATGTTTTCCCCATTTCATAGTATAGGTCCCCAATGTTTTCTAATTCATTACAGATATTCATGATGCTTCGGATACGAACTGACAGGCGCTGAGAATGCTCTTTACTGGATAATCTGGTCAGATACTCAATCATTTCCAACTCTATTTTATCCGTAATCCCTTCGTATTTTTTTAAGCGCTCCATGAGGTCCATGCGTTCGCCGGTCGGCGTAGTCGGTAATAATAGTTTTCTGACAAAACCTGACATACGACTGGTGATTTCGGAAAATTTTATAACTTCCTTTTGCGCTTCCAGAATTCCCAGTTCAGGTGTGCTGGTTCCACTGGTAATGTATTGCAAACGATAACCGTTATCTTCTTTTTTGCTTTTCCGCTCTCTAACGGTCTGGGAAGCTAATTTGACCAACCAGGGAATGAAAGCAAATAGCAGGATTAGATTAGCTACGTTGAAAAAAGTGTGGAATGCGGAAATAGCCAATGGTAATGAATTCGTGCTGGTAAAAGGATCACTGTAGCCAATTGATACAAAGACAGCGGCTAGC
>CBDUIU010000653.1:0-3175 GCA_965367335.1 uncultured Saprospiraceae bacterium | reverse complement strand
CATTGAATGCCGTGGCATTACCAGCGATGATTTCCTGGTATTGCGCAAAATCCATAAAGAAAGGATCATCCCTGGGGCCCGCAAAAATTTTCATGTTGTTATCTGTACCAATAGAAGGAACTGCGCCGTAAGAACTTACAGCAACTTCACTGGTGGTCGCGGCTGTTTCCACACCGCTGACGAGTCCGGTAGAGGAAGGAGCAACAGGCCCGTAAACGATGAGTTCCCCATCTTTGATCAGGGCTTGGATGACCAAGTCTTCAACATAGTCTCCACTGTTGTCTATGTTAAATTCGATCATTACGTTTTCGTCAAAGTTAGCCCCTTGCGTGGCCGTTGGATCAAGTAAACCTTGCACGTTACATACAAATACCATGTTATTATTATCCGCAGGGCTTTGGAAAGCAAAATAGTCTGTAATGTCAGAAGTCGTGGAGGAGACGGCGGGTGCATCAATATGGTCTGCAGCCAATACAATACCTGCTGCAGTTAAAATTGTGAAAGTTGCAATTAGCAACGCATTTTTCTTTTTCATTTCTTTGAAATTTATAATTAGTAATTAATCTCTTACTATTTCATTTACGAAGTAGAGATCGCAAGTGGATTGAAAAACTGATAAAAAACATTTTGGGAAATAAAGAGCAGCAAGGGGCGGATCTGCCCTGTTAATATTTGATTTTGCTATGAGTAAGTAGCGTTCAGGTTGTTTTGTAGTACAGTTTTTTATTTAATCTATCATCACTTGACTGGATGTGGATTGCCAGGCATGACTAAAATCCACGAATGGCTAATTTTAGGATGTTATCATACAATTGTTCCTATTATTTTTAAATACCTTTACTATTATTGTTTGATTTCCATTAAACCCGACAATTACTTTTCATCATGAAACAAACTTGTTGTACACTCCTGCTAATATGCTTTACAGTACCTTTTTTTGCTCAACAAAACAACTGGTACGTCCAGGTCGGCGTATTCGATAAAAAAGTAGACATTGGTTACTTTAATGATATTGGTGGGAAAATTAGTTATGCAAAAGATGGCTATGGTTTTCACCGCTATTATAAAGGTGCTTATACGAGTGAAGCAGAGGCAACTCAAATTTCAACACAGACGAAAAAGGCAGGCTATAACAGTGTAGTTGTCGCCGAAGAAACCCTGGGTGGGAGAGTTTGTAACTGTTATAAAATTCCAATGCCCAAATCAGTATTAGGGTCGCTGCAGAATATCTTTTTTGATTTTGATCAGTCCTACCTGAGAGATGAATCAAAGTCCAAATTAAGAGCCCTGGCAAACATCCTAAAAGAGTTTCCAGAATATACGACGACCCTAAGAGCGCATACGGATGCCAAAGGAAGCAACAGCTATAACGAGGCTTTATCTTTACGACGTGCTAATTCCGCAAAGGAATATTTAAAAGGCCGAGGCATAGCCGCTGACCGGATAAAAACCGAAACCTTCGGTGAAGTGAAGCCTATTGCTAAAAATGAGCTGAACGACGGGAAAGATACCGAGCAAGGAAGGCAGTTCAATCGTAGGGTCGAGATTATCATTTTGGATAAGTACGGCAATGTACTCACGGAAATGGTAGATGAAATCGATGTGCCTGATGACTTAGAGAATTAAGCAGAAATCAACTCCAGGCCTCAATCACGGGTTTCTTGATACCCTTTGTTGAATGAGCGCTCTGGATCAGTAAGTCTATTAAATACTGTAGATCTACTTCATCTTCTTTTTCACTGACAAAGATCTTAACTTCGGTTTGTTCCGACTTTAAATTGGGTGATTCTACCCACTGATCTTTCCATTGTTCCAGGATAAGCTGATGAATCAGGTCTTTGTCCGCAGCACTATCCACTAAAAATACGATCCCCTCAATCGGAAAGGTATCAATAATAAAATTGACCTCATATTTACAACCCTCACGTTCTTTTGAGAATCCACGCAGGTCCATCAAAATAGTATCACTGCGATGGACAAAACTATTAACGGCTAGTTTCCAGGTGTTGTCATAACAATTAAGATGCAGGTTTTTATGAGAAAGATCCCAGTTCCTTGGTTTCTTCTCTAATGCCATAAATTGCGCTTCGATCCCTTCGAGGTTTTTAGCAAATCGTTTGCGCATTTGACGTTTCCAATACTGCCAATAGAGCCACCAGGCAAATAGAACCATCACGGAGGTGGTGAAAACCTCGAGTTCTAAACGAGACAAATTGCCTACCTGTGGATTAATAGTTTCAAAGGTGGCCAGCATAGATGCCCAAAGTATGAAAATGAGAACCAGGACAGCTAATATACTTTTCAATCCTCGAGTGGATAAAAAACGATAATGATGGTAAAGGTAAGAGGGGTCGATAACGGTAAACGTCGGACCAAAGTGTTTCCAGTAATGCAATAATTGATCGAACGTAAATTGATTGTTTTCCTGCCTTCCAAACACCCTTAGAATTAATAACTTAATGGTAGGTAGTTTGGCCGCTTGTTTTCGCAGGTATATGTATAATTGACGATGGATCAAGGCCATCGTCAGTAGTGCTATTCCATTGAACTTACTGGTCGGAATATCCGGATTCGTTCTCATGTCAAATATATCAAGCATACTCGTAATAAATACAAAGATGATCAGGAGGTTAAGCACTACGCGTTCTACTCTGGGGTGTGTAAGTCTACGCAGGAAGCCCACAACCGGGTAGTTGAGACTGAATTTACTTTGATTGTCCAGAGCGCGAAACTGTTTGCGAAAAGCAAAGTATTGTAAAACGATCAGTAAAAAATAAAGGGTAACTAAACCAACTACGCCAAAATAGCTATCTTCCTCTACATTTTGTTGCGTTTCAAATAAATTGACTAACAATAAAGGCAAGGTGATATATCCGATAAAAACAATGAATACATATCCCAATTTTTTCTTCCATAACCACTGGGCTTGTTTTACCATTTCTTCCCGAAGTTGCGCGGCGTCTTCCATTTCTTTGGCGAGCGCCTGTTTACTTTCCAGGTTTACCAAAGTTGGTTGATACATGGCCGGTAGCTCTTCTTGCTGTGTCTCAATATCCTGATCGCGGTCTTCTTCCTTTGACACCTCCATCATCATCTTTTGGGCGTATTTGATCACAGCTCGGCGCACGAGGAAAAAGCCCAGGATCCAAGCAGGGACGATCATTAACATCGCAAT
>CBDUIU010000652.1:0-3179 GCA_965367335.1 uncultured Saprospiraceae bacterium | reverse complement strand
GAGTGACCAGCTTGACAAGTCAGATAAAGTCTATGCACAGATCGATCAAATCGGCACGGTCGGAACTGCATGTGATTTGGGCTATTTAGAGTTGGCAGCTACAGGTTTTGCAGGACAAGATGAAGCCGAAATGCAGCAATTATTGCAAAATTGTCAAAATACGCCAGCCGCATTAGGCTCGGTTAAAGCAAACATTGGTCATACCTTTGCCGCATCCGGAATTGCATCACTGATAAAAACAGCACTTTGTTTGTATCATCGGTTTATCCCTGCTGTTCCAAATTGGCAGGCCCCAAAACAACTAGCTGCTTTCCTCAATAAGAATTATTATTTCCCTGTTGCCTCCAGGCCTTGGGTAAGCAATGAAAAGCGCAAAGCAGCGGTGAATGGTCTGGAAGGAATACAGATTCAGTTGTCAGAAGTAAAGGTAGGACAGCAGCAGCGCCCCTCGGAATTCTTCCAAACACAAATGCCTGCTTTTTTTCCACTTACCGGAAATACATCCGCAGCGCTTCAACAACAATTAAAAGCCCTGGATGTCGCTATTGCTTCCGAATCTCCACTAGTGACCATCGCCAATCATTTTTATAATAAATATCAGGAGAAAAAAGGCACTTATTGTTTGGTAATTTTAGGTAAAGATAAAATTTCAATAACAAAAGACATTCGTTTTTTCCAAAAAACAATTACTGTTGCTTTTGAAAAAAAGCAAATTTGTAAAACGCCTGGTGGATCCTATTTCACCCCTACTCCACTTGGGCCCAATGGCAAACTAGCTTTCGTTTACCCTGGCTCAGGTACTGCCTATACAGGCATCGGAAAAACCTTATTCCAATTGTTTCCGGAATTACACGAGCACTTTGGCCAAATGGTCGATGATTTGAATGCTTATTTACATACCGAAAAAGTATATCCTAAAACCTTAACGAAGAATCCGGAGGCAGAAAAGGCACTCGAGAAAGATGCCATTGCATTAATGTCCGTAGGTGTATTTTATGCTGCTGCATATACACATATTCTTCGCGAATACTTTAAGATCGAGCCGGAAGTTGCCTTAGGATACAGCATGGGTGAGTGTTCCAGTATGTGGTATGCTTTGGGTCTTTGGGATCCGCGTCATGCGCATATTTTCCAAAACTCTCCTATCTTCAAAGATCGATTTGCCGGGAAGCTGGAATTATTAGCGGAAGAATGGAATATCAGCACGGAGGAAGCACAACAGCGCTGGGCGAGTTATAGTCTGTTAGCACCAAGGGCAACCATCGAGCAAGCAACTCAACAGTATGATCGCGTTTACATCACATTTATCAATACCGACAAGGAAGTCGTAATCGCAGGTGATAAAGATCAGTGTTTAGCGATCATCAAACAACTCTCTTGCAATTATATTCAGTTGCCTTTTCAGAATATTATCCACAATGATTTTTGCATAAAAGAAAAGGCAGGCTTGTTAGAAATGCACAATTTCAAACTGGAAACAAAGCCTAATATTGAGTTTTACTCCAGTTTAACTTTGTCCCCATTACCCCTTGACAGTCAGACTATTGCAAACAACTCAACGGCAGTATGTCATCAGGCAGTTGATTTTCCCAGGTTGATCAAAACCGTATCAGAGAAAGCCAATGCTAAGCTATTTGTAGAGCTAGGGGCAAACGCTACTTGTACAGGCTGGATCCGCGAGAATTTAAAAGCTTCGCAACACCTGGCCACCAGTATGAATCAACGAGGTAAAAGCGATGCGCAGTCCATAAGCGAAGTAATTGCTCAATTATTGAGCAACAGAGTAGAGATGGACATTAGCTACTTATATGCTGGTGAACAAGCAGAAAATAAAAAAAGGACTTTTGCTAAAAAAATCATCCCTGGTGGTCACCGCATTTATGATTATATGCTGAGTGACCGTAACCGGAATTTCTTTTCATCTGTAAAAAAACGTCAACGTGTTTTGGCAATTGCCGGAGAAGATCCGGGTCTTACGCCACCACCACCTGACCTAAATATCATACCACGAATGGAGACACCAACCATGCCTAACCCTTCTTCCCCCACCAAAAAACAACGGCTGGGCGAAAACGGATTGATCCTGCAAGATTTTGCGAGCGGAGAGCATTTAGAAGGCAAAAATATCATTTACTCTCAGGAAGATCTGGAAGAATTTGCGACCGGAAAAATCGCCAATGTTTTCGGTCCAGAATATAGCATCATTGATACTTATCGCCGCAGGGTGATGCTACCGATGAAACCCTACTTACTAGTTAGCCGGGTAACAGGCCTGCAGGCTAAGGTCAACGAATACAAACCATCCACCATGCAAACGGAGTATGATATACCCTATAATGCCTGGTTTACAACCGATGGTCAAATTCCATGGGCAGTTTCCGTAGAATCCGGGCAATGTGATTTACTCCTGATCTCCTATCTGGGTATTGATTTTCAAAACAAAGGCAACCTCGTCTATCGTTTGTTAGATTGTACGCTGACTTTCGTTGATGACCTGCCTTTTGAAGGACAAACCTTGCGTTATGACATTTCCATTAACTCTTTTGTAAGAAACGGTGAGAACTTATTATTTTTCTTCAGCTATCGTTGTTATGTACAAGTCCGTTTAGTACTGAAAATGGATGGAGGCTGCGCTGGCTTTTTTACGAATGAGCAATTGGAAGAAGGGAATGGGGTCGTATATACGGAGGAAGAAATCGCAAAACGCACCAATGCAGTTAAACGACATTTCACGCCATTATTACGCACCCCCAAAACAACTTTTAGCAAAGATGATCTGCGTCATTTGATCAATAATGAACCGGAAAAATGCTTTGGTGATATTTCTTATTACCGGGATGGTCGTAACCCCTCTTTGTGTTTGCCGCCGGAAAAAATCCTAATGATTGATCGTATTACCACGGTAGACGTTCATGGCGGTGCTTACGGACTAGGATACATCGAAGCAGAGAAAGACCTGCATCCGGATGACTGGTACTTCCCTTGTCATTTCCGCGATGATGAAGTGTTGGCTGGCTCACTACAGGCGGAAGGCGGAGGTAATCTATTGCGCTTCTTTATGTTACATTTAGGGTTACAGCGCTTGATGAAAGATGCCCGTTACCAACCCATCTTTGATTTGCCTCAGAAAGTACGTTGTCGTAAAGAGGTAACGCCAACCGTTGATACGAAATTAGTCT
>CBDUIU010000651.1:0-3196 GCA_965367335.1 uncultured Saprospiraceae bacterium | reverse complement strand
GAGAATAAGGCGCTTGGGTAAAATAGCGGCCTAATTTGCTACCGAACCATTGTTTATGATAATAATTAATATTAGGTATTCCTCTTTCATTTTTTCTAAGCTTATTGTCAAACTTATACAGTTCAGTATTGTAATCTTCATCAAGAACGCTGGTCTTAGGGCAGAGAACCTCGATTTGATTAGACTCGTTTCGCCAGCATATGAATATTCCCTCCGTCTCCAAGTCAACACTTGTAATATCTAATTTTACAAAGTCAGATCCAATATCAGGCTCAAAATAGATAATTCTACTATTCAATCTATCTTCTATAGAGATACATTTTTTTCCATCAATCGAGCAGAGTGTTACTTGGCGCTTGCCACATCCAGCGAATAATACCAACATGGTAAAAAAAAGCAGAGCCTTTCTATTTTTGATATTCATTACTTTAAATCAATTTTTCTAATTACGGACTTTCTAAATGGCCTGAACTTTCTATTGTATGAATCTCTAGAACGGAGTTTCAGACCAATATTATAACCAAGTTTTTGTGCTTTTTGGGTCGGTACACCTTCCGTAGCAGGCCTTCCTTATTGAATAGATTGTAATCCATCGAAACCAAGCCGAGCATCTCCCCATCCTAATCCATTCCTGCCTGCTACTATTCCTGCACCTATATTACCAAAATCTCTAGCAGAACCAATCTTCCCACTTGAGGTCACACTGCCTCGGTATACATATTGCTCTAACGACATTCCTTCAGGCCTGAATTCTGCGTCTCGCGTTTTAAAATCTAATGTTTTTCCCCCTGTTGCAGTGGCCATGTATTTGACTAAACCTATATCAGGGGCCACTATTTCATCCTCTAAAAAATCTTGGCCATCAGTTGAATTAAGGTCTATCACTGCACCAACAATAGCTTGGTCATCATCTCCAAAGAAAGAATGAGAGGTTAGCGATTCGGCTAGTTTCTCGCCTTTGCCCCCACTCCCATTATCAATGTAAATCCCATTATCCCCATCATTTGGGTCCCCTCCAACTACAGAATAAGTTCCGTCTTCATTTTCTTCAACTATCGTACTATTTACACTTCGGCCGTCAGGATCAATAAATTTTATGGGATTATCCATTACGAAATTGTAGGGAGACCAGCTGGTATAGTCTTCTGTCAACGGATCCACCGCATTCCACCTCGCAATCGCCGGATCATACATCCTCGCTCCATAATCAAACAAGTCCAACCCAAGCTCCGTATTCTTCTCCTTCCCATTATACGTATACTGATAACTTCCCGCGTTCCACTCCATCCCAAAGGGATAATAATCATGCGTAGAAAGCAACTCGCCTGAGCTAATCGCCCCATTACCATTATCATCGTGGAAACGCACTCTGGTATTGCCCAGGTGGTCGGTGATAGGAACTCTTAGTCTCAAGTGCTGCTGGCCGGAGGGTATCCCTTTTCATTGAGCTACGTTGTCTGCCTGCGGCAGCCCGGTGGAACAATGCAGAGCATTCGCTTAAGCGGTTCCACGGGGGCCTTTTCCAGTCGATGAAAAGGAAGTAAAAATCTTTCCCCACCTAATGTACCACCTCCATAAAGCTGTCTGCTGGCTAAAAGACTGAGTGAAACACATTCAATTCAATAATTACAATTAAGATAACTTGCAAATACACTGCAAATTATCTTAATTGCAACTCAAAAACAATCGAGCTTCATGTGGATTGATCGATTATACGCCGAAAAGGTTATGGTATTGCAGGCCCAGCGACCGGTCGTATTGCTGACCGGCATCAGGCAGGTGGGAAAAAGCTCGCTACTAAAAAGGCTGTTTCCCACTTCAGAATATATTATGCTGGATTATACGCTGATTGCCGAGGAGGCAGAATCTAACCCACTTCATTTCCTGCAAAAATTTGCAGGCCAGGTCATTATTGATGAAATACAATATGCGCCTACCCTATTCAGGAATCTGAAAATACTAGTGGATCAGAACCGGAAAAAAAAGGGCAAATGGATTCTGACTGGTAGCCAACAATTTAGTCTGATGGATGGGGTGAGAGAGTCATTGGCAGGTAGGGCCGGGATCCTAAATCTTTATCCATTGTCAGCGGTGGAATTGAATAAAGCCAAGCTGCTAGAAGAAAACGGAAGGGATTTATTGTGGAAAGGAGGTTTTCCCGAGATATGGGCAGAAAAGCTGGATGCCGTATTGTTTTACCAGGATTATATTCAAACGTACCTGGAACGTGACCTGAAGCTGGTGCTCAACGTAACCAATATTCGGGACTTCAGGCGGCTCATGTCTCTGCTGGCCATACGTGCCGGTCAACTGCTCAATTTATCATCCGTTGCTAAAGACCTTTCTGTTACGGTTAATACCGTCAAGGCCTGGGTCAATGCGTTGGAAACCTCGGGCATCGTATATTTGCTGCCCCCGTACTACAATAACCTGGGCAAAAGGTTAATTAAAGCGCCTAAACTTTATTTTTGTGACAACGGTCTGCTGTCTGCCCTGCTCAATATCGAATCGATGGATTCTTATGACCGCTCTCCGCACAGAGGGGCTTTGTGGGAAAATTTCACATTTACCGAATTGCTGAAAGCCGGATTCGTCTCCGGCAAAGGTCTGTTCTACTATCGCGATCAGAATGGCGTGGAAATAGACTTTCTGGTAGAACAATCATCGAGCGAAATTACACTCCTGGAAGCAAAGGAAACGGAAACTCCCAGTACAAAACAGGTCAATTTCAAAAAGGTAGCCCCTTTATTTAAGAAGGAGGTACGCTGCGTAGTTGCCTGTAATATATTGCAAACGGGTTTTTTGAAGTTGAAAGATTTTGAAGCGTTTAATCCCTTAAAGACCAACTTCGTGGCAGGAACGGAACATTCGTGATTAGAATCAAACAGCCTCAAACTGCTTTCAATGGCTCGCCTTAGAACCACATTCTGGAGCAATTCATCCAGATCTACCTTTGCGGTATGGTTGAGAAGCCATCTCAAAAATATACTTAAACGAGGTAAATCATGCCCTTAGGGCGAGTAGATTCGTTATCTACTAACAAAACAAGATCATAATCCCAAAATATCATAATAATTTGGGATTATGATCCTTTTTTATCGCATCAAAAAGCATAGATACCACGCAACCGGCGAGGCAATTACCCGGGATAACTTTAGGTCCTTTGTAATGATGGAGGAATGACAGGAGGTCAGAA
>CBDUIU010000650.1:0-3199 GCA_965367335.1 uncultured Saprospiraceae bacterium | reverse complement strand
CTCCGGCCAAAAAAAAATCAGTTGATCAAAAGTAAACTGATTTTTTTTATGATTTTTAAACAACAGATCAAATCCATGCTCCCATCCAGTGTGTTTTCTTAAAACTTTGGACACATGATACTTTCCTCCTCAAAATTACCCAGGTAGGTCACAGAAAATTCAAGTGCATTTTGTCCTTGCTGAAAATTAGTCGCATCATCCAAATTGATGTCATAACTTAGTCCGAACAACACACTACCCATTTCAAAACCAGCCATTACAATCAAGGCATCCATAAAGAATTTGTCTTCTTCATTAGTCACCGGACGAACCCAGCTACCTAGGTGTAAGGCATTATTATTAAAGTCATTGAATTTGATCCGAAAGTTGGTCCCGGTATTGAATTCCAGGTGAGGGCCTTGTTTAGCAAACAGTAACCTCGGAATCATTTGTACTCGATCATTGATTGGAAACTGAGCACTGAATTGCCCGGAAACCTTCATCAGTAATTTACTCTCAGGGGCATCTTCTACATCAGAATAAAAGGAGACATCCGGTTGTAGGAAGTGATGCAATGCAGCTCCGGCAAAGAAAGAAGTTTGATTGCTGGGCGAATAAGTATAATTTAAGCCAACTGCAAAATCCGCGTAGGAGAAATTGTTCTCGGGTAGATTTTCGCGAGTACCCATGCTAAATGCATCAATAGAGTTGAATTGATCATCAAAGGTAAGGTCTTCGTAATTGATATTGCGTTGGGCCAAAGAGGCTTGGACTCCGATGGATAAGAACTGCTTCTTATCATAGTCTAATCCTTTGTGAAATGCACCTGAAAGACCTACTTGGTTCGTGGAAAAATCAATGCCACCGACTTTATCGTTAAAAAACAAAAAGCCAACTGCAAAGCCATCTTTATAACGAGAGTCTAATTCCATTTCCCAGCGCACATCTACAGCTGCGGCAAACGTTACATAAGGGCTTTCCAGCACACCCCGCCACTGATCACGATAGATACCGTAAGCGCGAAAACGACCATTGTAGGCACCAGTCAAAGCCGGGTTGAGCGTTAACGGGGAGGCGTAAAATTGGGTAAAATGTTTGTCCTGAGCAGAAATGTCTACCAGGAAAAAAACAATAAAACCGGTAATGAGTAGCAGTCTATGCATCATGGAACTTTATAAGTGGATCGCAAAAATAAGGGAATAAGACAACAAAATCACTTTTCCAGAACGGTGTTTTGATCAGATTTATTATTTTTGGTCATTAAAGGCATATTGGTATGGCAGGGTTTTGGCCTTGCCTAAATAAATTCTTCATTTCTTTTTTGTCTTATTGACTAGAAATACCAGTTAACGACTGGTTTATATTTGCAAAAGTTATTCCATATGACATTTGGTATCTGTCCTCTTAGTGTTGTTCCGGTTCGCAGTAATGCTGCACATAAAAGTGAGCAAATTTCTCAATTGTTATATGGAGAAATGGTGGAGTATCTTGAAAAGCGAGGTAGTTGGGTAAAAGTACGTTGTGTATGGGACAACTATATCGGTTGGGTACAAGGGGTTCAACTGGAACCGATCACCCGGGTGGAATATGAAAAGTATAGTTCACGGTTTTCGTATAACCTGGATATGGTAGCCGGGGCAATGGCGGATGATCATTACCTTCCGTTGACTATAGGTGCCAC
Source organism: uncultured Saprospiraceae bacterium (assembly GCA_965367335.1). Lineage (GTDB taxonomy): Bacteria > Bacteroidota > Bacteroidia > Chitinophagales > Saprospiraceae > CBDUIU01. The sequence continues at coordinate 1,539 of CBDUIU010000650.1, read as the reverse complement.
CTTACCTGGGTTTGATGGGATGCGTTTTCACATTGGCACTCGTCATTATACCTTCAGTGGGCAGTCTATTGAACCACTTGATCTTACTCCTTCAGCGGACCTTGTACTAAAAATTGCTCGACGGTACCTTTATGCCCCATATCAGTGGGGAGGGAGGTCACCCTTAGGAATAGATTGTAGTGGCTTTACGCAGGTGATCTTCAAAATGGTAGGACTATCTCTACCCCGTGATTCTTCCCAGCAAGTTGAAAAAGGAGTGCTTATTGATTTTGTTGAACAGTCTCAGGAAGGAGACTTAGCTTTTTTCGATAATCGAAAAGGGCATATTAATCATGTTGGGGTCTTAATGCCGGAAGGCAAAATTATTCATGCCTCTGGCCAGGTGCGTATTGATAAGTTGGATCACTATGGCATTTTTAATGAGGCCTTAAATAAGTATACCCATCGACTACGTGTCATTCGTCGAGTATTACCAAAGGTCACCCGACGTCCAGAAGAAGATGTTGCGGAGAAAGTCAGTAATTCAAAACAACAGGTTGATCTTTTTTAATTTTTTACCCTTTGATAAAAAGAAAAATCGTCTTTGAACAAGCATTCAAAGACGATTTTTTCTTAGGATAAAATCTAACAAACGATGGAGAAGATCAAACCGCTTGTATAATATCGTATTGTGTCAAAATATATAATTGTCCACTCTTATCCTTAGCTACTACTGCAGGCGTTTCCTTGGTGATAAATCTCGCTAACTGCTTACAGGTAAGGTCTTCCTGCACTTCCGGGAAAGCATCCTTCATAATTTCTTTTACTGGAATGTCCGCATTTTTCATTGGGCTTTCCAATAAAGCATTAAGAATCAGACTTTCTGTTACAGCACCGACGATAACATTATCTCTGGTAACAGGTAACTGTGAAATGTCCATTTCTTTCATAATTTCAAAGGCTCGGTTGATGGTATCCGTCTCCTCAACTGAAATGAACCGCTTGTCATTTTTTCTTTTTATCAGATCTTTTACACGTAACTCGTCATCAAGGAACCCTCGCTCACGCATCCAGTCATCGTTATAGATTTTCCCAACGTAACGGCTACCATGATCATGGATTATCACGACCACCACGTCCTCAGGGCTAAGCCGGTCTTTCAATTGATTTAATCCTGCAAAGGCAGAACCGGCAGAATAACCTAACAATATGCCTTCCTCCTGAGCCAACTGACGGCACATCACCGCTCCATCCTTGTCTGTTACTTTTTCGAAATGGTCGATCAGTGAAAAATCTACATTTTTAGGTAAGATATCTTCACCGATTCCTTCTGTTATGTATGGATAGATTTCTTTCTCATCAAAAACACCGGTTTCGTGGTATTTTTTAAAAACGGAACCGTAAGTGTCAATACCCCAAATTTTAATATTAGGATTTTGTTCTTTCAGGTACTTAGAGGTTCCAGAGACCGTACCACCGGTACCAACGCCAACCACCAAATGCGTGATTTTACCATCAGTTTGCTTCCAGATCTCTGGTCCGGTGCTTTCATAATGAGCC
>CBDUIU010000649.1:0-3201 GCA_965367335.1 uncultured Saprospiraceae bacterium | reverse complement strand
ATGTATTGAAAATACTCCCGCAAACGAGTAATTGCCTCTCGCCAGCCCATACTTGCCACACCTCGTTGGCTTTGCACCCTACCTAAATCATAAATGATCCGCCAATGTTGAAAGATATCTCGATATTTCTGTAACAACGGGTAAGCAGGGTCATAAATATGGGCTGGTTCACTGGCAATACCGTTAAATTCAAGTATTTTAAAATCTTGGCCATTTCGTAGTGTTTCCAAACTCTCACATTTCATGTCAAAGCGGCCATACCACATCCCCTCCATTTGCTGATGAATACGGTCAAAAACCTGGGTTAAGTTTGTGTCGATTTGATCATTACCATTTAGGAACATGGTGCCACGGCTATGATTACCAATAGGCTCTAATTCGACAATTTCATCGGTAGCCGGTACTTGCCTCAAAAGCTCCGGAGATTCCCTTTGAAACCTTTCCAGTTGTAAGCGTGCACGTTCTTTATTGATCATGAGTGCTTCAATAGTAGAATGTCCATCACCAGTAACCTTCAGTGTTTCCTTAATACATAAAGAGGTGATTTTACCTGTTCTCTTTGTAGGAAAGCGATGATATAATACACTTATTTCCATAGCGTGATCCACATAGTCTTGTATTAAAAATGCCGTATCATTTTTCAAATGATATGCCCTCAACTCTTTTTCGCTATCTATTCGTTCAACCATAAATCCTCGTTCTCCAACGTCCGGTTTTGCAATCAGCGGATAACACAAGCCTTCCGCATTGATTTCATCTATCAAATTATCTACACTAGCACTTCTTTTTACAAAAATAGTAAGTGGAATATGAGCAGCAGGCATTCGTCGAAGAATATTGATCTTTGATTCACCAAATACACCACCAGTTTCAATTACCGGGTTGACCGCGCTAAAGAAAAAGAGATCACGAGAACGAATACCATAATAAAGCCAACAGAGAACAACTGGAATATTGGCAACACTAACCGGCCAGTATTCCCAATTCAGTAATTTGATAAAAAATGGATGCCGTCTATTTATCATGAGAAATGGCTTTCTTTTGAAAGTGCAGCGCTGTCTCTATACATTCCTCATTCAACATATTTTTATATAATAAATGGAATTGATCAGCCTCTCTGGAAATTGCTGTGATACTAACCGTGCGAACAACATTATTGCGATTCATCACCAGATCATTAGAGGTATCTCCAGTGCCGCCAAGTTGATGAAAATCAAGAATATCTGTACGTTCAGGCTGAGGTTTGTCTTGCAAAAATTGTTGAAAAAGAATAGCTCTTTTTTCCTGAATAACCTGATCATAAAGCGTGGGAGAAGACCATATATAGGCCTGTTGTTGATCTAATGTTCGAAGATAGGTTTTTACCCCATCCCATCGAAAATCAAACAATGCTGTTCCTTCCACCCATATTAAGGTAAATGGCTCAATACCTTTAAAATTATACGCGGAAAAAAACTGACTTGAATGTTCAAATTCAAAAGCATCCAGCAACATTAGTCCTCGGCTTCGCCGATAAGGAAGCTGCCTTTGATGCCGTTCAAAGGCACCATTAAGCAGACACAGTAATCGGCCCTGATCCGACATGGCAATCCAGGTACCTCCTGCCCCGGTATCCTGAGGAAAAATGAGTGAGGTGCCATCATTCAGCTTCCTATGAACCAATTGGTGGGCCACACGAGATGGCGCCTCATCCCGATTGGAAGTGAGGTGAAAACAACCATTATTGCCCGGCAGATAGGTAACGGTACACATAAGTTTGTTTGGACTAAATAAAGGATGTAAAATTACCTAAAAAGGGTTATCCATCCAATTTCAGATCCTTTTCTCTAATTCCCTGCTTTTTTAGGAATAAAATCCAAAGACACAGAATTGATACAATACCGCAATCCAGTTGGTTGTGGGCCATCATCAAAAACATGCCCCAAATGACCCCCACAACGATTACAATGTACCTCTGCCCGAACCATACCATAGCGGGTATCTTTATGTTCTCCGACATGCCCCTCTCGAATTGGCTCCCAATAAGATGGCCAACCCGTTCCAGATTTAAACTTAGTTGCTGAGCTAAACAAGGGAAGTTGACAACCTGCACATACATAAGTGCCTTCCTCCTTATTATCCCAAAACTCTCCGGTAAAGGCACGCTCTGTTCCTTCTTCGCGTAACACATAGTATTCATCTTCAGTGAGTTCAGCCTTCCACTGTTCAGCAGACTTCTCAACTTTTTTCAATGTATCATTATTGATGACAAACTGGGTGGGAGCTTTTTGCCCGTTATTGTTTTCTGCCTGCCTTACAGTTTGAGATTGGCTGCATGCAAAAAAAGTTATTCCCGTGAATAAGAACATTAGGATTTTCATATGAAAAAATTTTAAAAAAATAAAATCAGATTATCTTACTAACGGAAAAAATAGAAGTCTGGTTTTAGGTTCTTGTCAGTTAAAGGACTATACCGGAAACTTTTGTTATTGCGTAAGAATAAAAAAGTACATTGACAAAACGTAGGATAAATGTTTGGTAAAGCACTCAAGTGTAGTTATCTTTCCGTGGAATAGAAAGGACTATAACCTAATTTGACTTAGTCAAGCTATAAGGTGCTTGACATAACTAAATGAGAACGAAGTGATTACTGTAAAAGAGGCAACTGACATTATCCTGCAACATACTATTGGGACGACCACCGAAACTGTATCTCTCCAAACGGCGACTGGCCGTTTTCTTCGTCATAATCTTGTTGCTGATCGAGACTTTCCACCGTACGACCGGGTAACGATGGATGGTATTGCTATTCGACACGAAGATTTTGCTAATGGGCAACGTGACTTTGAAATCAAAGGTATACAGGCTGCCGGGCAAGCTGCGCTTACACTGGTAGAGCCCAACACTTGTTTTGAAGTTATGACAGGTGCTACTCTCCCTCAAGGCACAGATACCATCATTCGCTATGAGGATATAGTCATTGACGATGGCATTGCCACCGTCAAAGCGGAACAGGTCCGTCCACGGCAAAATGTCCATTTCAAAGGGTCAGATCGAAAAAAAGGGGAGGTGATCGTTAACTCCGGGGTGTTTATTTCTGCAGCAGAGATCGGCGTTGCTGCTACGATCGGCATGCTGAGCATGCAAGTGGGGAAATCTCCTCGCATCGCTATTATCTCTACTGGCGATGAATTGGTCAAAGTCACTGAAAAACCCCTACCC
>CBDUIU010000648.1:0-3202 GCA_965367335.1 uncultured Saprospiraceae bacterium | reverse complement strand
TCGGCGGGGCTACGAAGTAGAACAGTCGAGACGAGAAGTTTATCCCGAGTTTACTGAGGGAAGGCTCGGCGGGGCTACCAAGTAGAGGTCGGACGTCAGATGTCAGAGGTCAGATGCCCGGCAGGAAGGATCGCTAAGCGATCCGTCCTGCCTTTCGTTCAGTGATAAATAGAGTTATTTAATTTGTCCCGCATAGCAAAAGCGGCGTAGCTAAGCTTTTACGGTCATCTGACATCCGACATCCGACATCCGACTTCAGTAGACTTAATCAAAATATAACCTTGCAAACCAACATCACAGTGACTAAGCTCCTCGAAAAACTTCAAGCCATTTTCCAACAACGGTTTAACAAAGCACCTGATTTACTGGTCCAGGCTCCCGGACGTATCAACCTCATCGGTGAGCATACGGATTATAACTTGGGTTTTGTTTTGCCCGCTGCAGTAGATAAATACATCTGTTTTGCTTTTGCTAAAAATAATACTTTAGAGCAATGTCGCATTTACGCAGCAGACTTTGATGCCTACTTTGAATTCAAGCTATCTGAAATCGCACCTTCCCAGGAAGTTTGGCACAACTACATCATGGGCATGACCCAAGCGTTTTTGGAAAAAGGGGCATCACTACAAGGGTTTGACCTGGTCATGGCTGGCAACATACCAATTGGCGCAGGTTTAAGTTCTTCTGCAGCGCTGGAATGTGGCCTAGGCATGGGGCTAAGTACACTGTTTGATTTTCCTGTTGACAAATGGGACATTCCAAAAATGGCAAAACATTCGTCGAATACCTTTGTCGGCGCTCAGTGTGGGATCCTTGATCAATTTGCTTCTACTTTTGGAAAAAAAGATCAGGCGATGAAGTTAGATTGTCGTTCCAATGAATTTGAATACCTGCCTCTCAACTTAAGTCCTTATCAAATTGTGCTGATCAATACCAAAGTAAAGCATGAACATACGTCTTCCGGGTACAATGATTTGCCAGCGGCCTGCCAGGAAGCCGTCCGTCGTTTGCAGGCCACTTATCCCAAATTGGAATCTTTGCGTGATTTGAGCTGGCCGATGCTAAAGGCCTCTGACCATTTATTGACGGATGATCTGTACCGGAGATGTTTGTTTATTCTGGAAGAAAATGAGCGCGTCCACCAATTTTGCAAAGCCATGCAAAACAATGACCTTCCGAAAATGGGAAAATTATTGTATGATTCTCATTACGGATTGCAGCACCAGTACAAGGTCAGTTGTAAAGAGCTGGATGATCTGGTAGATATTGCCAAGTCAATGGACGGTGTGATTGGAAGCCGAATGATGGGTGGCGGATTTGGGGGTTGTACGATCAATTTAATCCACGCAGACAACGCGGAAGCGATTGTGGCGCAAATGCTCCATCAGTACACAAAGCTCAACGATGTAGAAGGTGAGGCATATTTTGTAAAGATTGAAGATGGCGTTTCTGTCATTCGCGATCTACCATAACATCAGTTGGTAGATGACCAATCGGAAAGATCCTTTTGTACTGAGTGTGTTCTATTGTTTTAAAGCGGAAAGAGGTACGAAATTTTAATGTTACAACTTCACCCCATGCCAACTGTTTCCCCGTAAATACCAGATCGTTAAAGCTAATAATATGATCCAGTAAAAAATCTCTCCGGCCCAAGCCCATTCAAGTCCGCCATAAGTACCTTCCACGACGATATAGATATAAATCAAATATAGCACAGCACAAAGCGCTTGTATTTTTAAACCATAATAGGTTGCACCCGTCCCCGCCAATCCATTAAAATATACTCCTCCGACCGAAAACACGATCAAAATTCCCAACAACACATAAAAAATAGGTTGCGCCTCTGTAATAAGAGACATGTCTTCACTTCCCAGCAAGGGGTACAATAACTGAGCAGGGAAAAAAATCACAGGAACCGAAATGATCATGGTGGTCAACAAGCACATTTTTGCTGTTTTCCAAATAATAGGTAAAACCGCCTGACGTTTTTGCGCGCCAATGAAATTACTTACAATAGTGTTGATACCCGAAGCAAAACCCCAGCAAGGGATGGAAAGTACCAGGTAAACCATTCTAACCAGATTGGTGATGGCCAGCTGCCTTTCACCCAGATTTTCGACGATACTAAAAAAGACGAACCAGCTGCCCAGTCCTACAACTGCCTGGGCAACAATGGGCGAGGCAATCCTCAGCTGGGTTTTAATGAGTGGAATATCGATCTTTGGCAGCCGAAAGAGCTGATACGCCTTAGCTTCCTTATCAAAATAGATGTAGATCACAAAAAAGACGAAAGCAACAACTTCTGCAATTGTGCTCGCCAAGCCGGCTCCAGCTATACCCATTGCCGGTAGGCCCATATGACCAAAAATAAGCCCGTAGTTTAAGATGATATTGACAATAGCTAATACCATCGTATCCCAAACTATAAAAGCAGGTCTTGCTACACCCGTATATAAAGCAACAAAGGCTACTCCGGTATAACTAAAAAATACACCCCAGGATCGAAAGGATAAATATTCCAGGCTTTTGGCATATATCAAATCCGAGTTAACCATTAACGCAAAAAAATACGGCGTCCCGAATTGCATGAACAGAAACATAATGATGGCCAGCGCAACTTCAAAGTATAATAAGGCATAAAAAGTACGTCCTACTTCTTCCGGTGCTTTCTCTCCCATTCTTCGGGCTACCATAATCTGCCCGCCTTTGGAAAAACCAAAACCGATAGCGGCAATCACCAGGTAAAAGACACCAACAAACCCGATGGCTGCAAAATCCACTTCATTCAAGTGGTACAGGAAAACACTATCACTTAGTGCGATGATGTTTTGCACCGCACTCCCTAACATTATCGGAGCAGAAATGGCAAATATTTGGCGGTATGATGTATCCAGCTGCATAGCTGTGGCAAGTATAGTGCTTTTTACGGAATATCGGTTAGTGATAGATCGTTTTGTTTTTTAAGTCGGATCTTAGGCCTGGAGGGGAATTCAATTCCGTCTATTCCACATCGTACTGGTATGACAGGAATTAGTTGACAAGAACTTCCAATTCAGCTTAGCTATGGGTAAATACAGCTTGCTATACCTGGTTTTAATGACTGGATTAATAAGTCATAACAAAATTCGGCTGAATATCCACTTTTCCTTGCAAACAGCTATCTTAGCCTTTTCGCAACCTCAATACCTAAAAATCAGTACAC
>CBDUIU010000647.1:0-3207 GCA_965367335.1 uncultured Saprospiraceae bacterium | reverse complement strand
ACGAACAATGATAGTAACGCCAAGAAAAAAAATCTTCGGAGTTGTAATACATTTTTCATAGTGGGTGTTTTTAGTAATTAAATTGTTTAACTTATTCTATAAATAGATAAACAATAATACAAAAAGTTGCGTCTTGTTTAGCGTTAATTATAAAAAGTTTAACAAAATAATTGGATATCAAAGCTTTACGTTAAAGATGAAAACAAAAAAAAGCCGCATTAAGCGGCTTTTTATATCATCATTATATTCAATCGATTAATTCGTCGTATCTGGAATCATCACCTGATTCAATACATGGATTACCCCGTTGTTGGCTTGTACATCCACTGCAATTATTCCAATTCCGGAATTGCCAGCACCATCGGTAACATCTGCAATATTATCTCCCGTACCAGGTAGGGCTATCGTCATACTATCACCTTCCAACGTTGTGGCTGTAGTGTCTCCATCTGGAGTTAAATCAGTAGAACGAACATTGGCACCTCCTACTACATGATGCAGTAATACTTGGGTCAATACATCTTCCTCAGGAATAGCGGCCAACGCAGCAAAAGCCTCATTCGTTGGTGCGAATACAGTAAACGGCGCTGGGTCGGTACCATTTGGCGTACTCAATACCGAAACAAAGTCAGTCGCAGGAGTCAGTTCCGTCAAAGCTGTAACCAAGGTTGAGAAGTTCGGGTCTGCAACTGCAAACGTCACTACACTTGGCAAATCAATTACTGCATCGACGGCATGGATAACCCCATTTGTCGCCACAATATCGGCAGCCGCAACATTACTTGTGCCATTAATGGTAACTCCATCATCTGTATTGATATACATGCTAAGATTGTCCCCATCGGCATTCGCAGCTGCTGTGGTAACATATGAATTGGATAAACCACTAGAAAAAGCGGCTGCACCAACTATAACATGATTAGAAAGAATAGCATTCAAATCATTAGCATTTGGATTCGTAAATGCTGAAAAGCCAGCGTTCACAGGAGCAAAAACTGTAAAATCAGTTTCCGAATCGGAAAGCAAAGTGGTGAAGGTGGTATTGCCTCCGGATGTCAAAGCTCCAACTAATTCTGTCAGGTCGCTGTTAGCCACAGCATGATCTACTATATTGGGCAATCCTATAACCGCATCAACGATATGTACCACCCCGTTGATCGCTTTATTATCGGCTGCCGTAACATTGGAAACACCATTTAATGTAACGCCAGTTGATAGATCTACAAGCATACTTAAGTTATTGCCACCGGCACCTGCGGTTGAAAGTGTAGACACGTAGCCAGCGGTTAGGTCTGTAGATAGATTGGTTCCGCTTACCACATGGTTTAATAAAACTTGTGTTAGTACATCAACAGGAACCTCACTCAAATCCGCAAATCCGTTATCAGCCAAGAAAGTTTCGAATGCATCGTTAGTAGGTGCGAAAACTGTGAAAGGACCTTCACCAGCCAAAACGGTTGGTAAATCACCATCTGCGGCCAATAAAGCCGCTACCAAATTACTTAGGGTTGGGGTGGCAATCGCCAAATCGGTTATGGAAACCAAAAGCACATCACTTAAAGCATCCAAAGCAGCTTGAGGTAAAAGCACCTTGTCTATTAAATGTATAACCCCATTATTTGTTTCTACATCGGCCAAGGTCACTTGTGCAGACTCACCTGCGGCATCCGTAAAGAATACGCCACCGCTTAAACTCACGGTAAGATCTTCACCTTGAACTGTTGTTACAACCTGTCCTTCTGAAAGGTCCCCTGAAACTACAGAAGCACCGCCTACGACATGATAGGTCAATATAGTAGCCAATAGATTCTGTAATTGTTCGTTGTTGAAATCGTCCAAGGAATCAAATCCATCCAATCGGGCCAACAAGTCTTCAAAAGCATCATTCGTTGGAGCCAAGACGGTAAAACTGGTGTTTTCATCACTTAAAGTGGTAATAAGGTCGTTTGCAGCGCTTTCATCAGCCTTTGATAAGGCCGCTACCAAACTACTGACACTTTCTGTAGCCAGTGCCGTTTCAACGATATTCAGGTCATCAACCATTCCTGGCTCTGCTTCCCTTTGGTCAGGACCGTTATCATCATCATTGGAACAGGATAATACAAATGTTGCCAGCAGCAACAAAATAAATCGATTTAAAATTTTAGTTTTTGATTTCATTGTTAGAGATATTAAAGGTTAATAAAATAAATTTGTTTAACATATTCGATTAAAAGATGAACAATATTACAAAAGATTACGTTTTGTTTAGCATTAATTGTAAAAAGTTTAACAAAATAAATTTCCACGCAGGAATGCGTTCTTGCATTTTTTAGGGTCGCACTACCTTATTTTGTATTTTTGTGCACTTTTAAGAAAGAATGAAAAAAGTAGTTATAGGACTCTCGGGAGGCGTGGATTCTAGTGTGGCAGCATACCTGTTGAAAGAACAGGGGTATGATGTTATTGGACTATTTATGAAGAATTGGCATGACGATTCCGTTACAATTTCTGAAGAGTGTCCGTGGTTGGAAGATAGTAATGATGCCTTGATCGTAGCTGAAAAATTAGGGATCCCATTCCAAACGGTTGATTTAAGTGTGGAATATAAGGAGCGTATCGTGGACTATATGTTCAACGAATATGAGAAGGGGAGGACCCCTAATCCGGATGTGTTATGCAATCGCGAGATCAAATTCGATGTTTTTCTAAAAATCGCTTTACAATTAGGGGCCGATTATGTGGCAACAGGACATTATTGTAGAAAAGGTTCCTTTACCAGCGCCGATGGCAAGGAAACCTTTCAACTGCTTTCGGGTATTGATAGGAACAAGGATCAATCCTATTTTTTATGCCAGCTTAACCAGGAGCAATTATCCAAAACTCTTTTTCCTATCGGGGAACTGACCAAACCGGAAGTGCGGCGGATCGCTGCAGATAATGAATTGATCACCGCTGATAAAAAAGATTCCCAGGGACTTTGTTTTATAGGGAAGGTTCGATTACCGGAATTTCTCCAACAGAAATTAAAACCAAAAAAGGGAGTTATTGTAGAGGTGGAAGCCACGTTGGACCAGTATCGCGAACAGTTACCCGATTTTAGGAACAAGGAAGATGAATTGGCCTTTTTTTCGAAAAAACCCAACTATACCATCAAGGACGGAAAAGTTGTGGGGGAACATCAGGGTGCCCATTATTTTACCAAGGGTCAGCGTAAAGGGTTGGATG
>CBDUIU010000646.1:0-3208 GCA_965367335.1 uncultured Saprospiraceae bacterium | reverse complement strand
ATGAAAAGATGAAAGATGAAGCCTATGCAAATAAGGCCAAAGAATCAGGATTGGAGCTAACCTATGATGACTTACTTGATGAACGAAGGATGAATTGTGATTACCTGAAAAAATTAGATACAACTGCTGTCTCCTCACACCCTGAGAACCTGGGATCGATGATTAACACGGAAGACGATGAATACCTGCCAACGATTACTTCAGATGGCAGCCAGATTGTCTTCACCCGCCAGGTCATTGAAGGTGATGAGGATTTGATGTACAGCAATTTTTCTAATAATGAATGGAAAAAGAGCCACAACTTCGGAAAGTCCATCAATACCAAGAAGAATGAGGGCATGGCTAAATTTGAAACCCATGGCCGTACCTTTTATTTCGCCGGCTGCTTACGGGAAGATACAGAAGGAGGATGTGATATCTATAAGGCTGACATTGCCGAGGGAGAAATCACAGAGGTGATCAGAGCACCAGGTAAATTGAATTCCGATAAGTGGGATTCGCAACCCAGTATCACCTGTGACGGCACAACCATGTATTTTAGTAGTACCCGACTCGGTGGTCAAGGGGGAGCTGATATTTGGATGAGCAGGTTGCAGAAAAACGGGGAATGGAGTGTCCCTCAAAACCTCGGTGCAGCGATTAACTCACCGGGTGATGAAGAAGCGCCTTTTATTTCCAGTGATGGCAACACCCTGTATTTTACCTCTACTGGCCATCCTGGTCAGGGCGAAGGTGACTTGTTTATATGTCGTAAGGAAAATGGCAATTGGCTATCTCCACAGAATATGGGTTATCCAATTAATTCCCCGGCCAAGGAGATTGGAATTTATGTACAAGGGAATGGTAAAACAGCCTATTTTTCTTCGGCTCGTGCAGGAGGAAATGGTGGCTTAGATATTTACAAACTGGATTTACCTGAAAATCTCCGCCCGGAGGAAATGGTGCATATCGAAGGTTTTGTCCATGATGGAGAATCAAAGCGAGGCATTCCGGCTAAGGTGAAAATTGGTCGTAAAGATCAGGTCTGGAATATCATGGCTGATGAGAATGGTTGGTTCTTTCTGTGTTTGCCTGGTAATAAGGCTTATTCTTTTCAAGTTGAAGTAGGTGGTTATGAAATGTATATTGAAGCAGAATATTTGCTCAAACAAGACAATGCCGCTCCTATAAAAGTGGATATTCCTTTATACCCTTACGGCGCACCACAAGCTATTTTAGCGTTTAACAAAATTCCAGAAGAGCAGCACCAGTTTTTCTTTGATTTTGATTCGCATATCATCAACTTAAAGACCAAGGCTGGTTTAATTAGATTGGTGGATAAATTAAAACGCGAAAATACCTGGAAAGTTGAAGTCGTAGGTTATGCGGATCATGTGGGGGACAAAGCTTACAATCAGTTACTTTCCGAAAAAAGAGCCGATGCGGTTGTTGAATTTTTGGAAGAAGCAGGAATTACCATCGCCAACGTTGTCAGACATGAAGGAAAGGGGTCCTTGACGATTAAAGGAGGCGGAGATGCCGGCGAGTTAGGACGACGAGTGGATATCATTCTGAAAAAATAACAGCGACTAATACTGAAGCTTAGCATCCCGTTTTACATTAGCCACATTTACACTGAGTATCTACATATTGGATCAAATCGGGAAAAAACGCATTAAACTCTTGTTCAAATAGCGTATAATCGGCGAGCAGATCTACAGTTGCACCGGCAAAGTTAGAAGGGAATTTTGTTCTTTCATCCATTTTGCGCAACACAAATTCCAGCCCATCTAATTTCCCATATTGACTCAACCACTTTCCACTAATCATTCCCGGCAACCGCAATTGTAATTTTTTCGGCATGACCGATAGCCATTTTTCTAAAATTTCGTATACATTTTCCGTAAAGGCATCTAATGATTCACCAGAGTACCGACTCCAATTATTAGCCAGGATATAGTCATAGAAAATATCGATAAGGACAGGAGCATATTTACCATGGTTTTCTCTTAATCGTTTTGTTCCCTGTCTCACCATCGGATGTTGGTCCGTATAGGTATCAATTTGGCGATGCAATAGAACACCTTTGAGTATATCGGGAGGCAAATTCACCATTTCCTTATTGCGAATGAAATCCGCGATAAAGTTTCCAACGAGTAACTCTTCATTATCACAAGAAAGATAGATATGTGCGAGGAAATTCATGGCAAGTTCTTGCGGTTATTCCTATATTTGCAGCCCGAAAAAAGACCTGAAGCACATAGATACGCAGAAATAATTGATGATTCTATGTGATTTAATTTTTAAAAGTTAAAAACAAGACATATGGCCCTGAAATGTGGCATCGTTGGTTTGCCTAATGTTGGCAAGTCTACCTTATTCAACGCCTTGACTTCGGCTAAAGCTTTGGCCGCCAATTATCCTTTCGCTACCAAGGATCCTAATGTAGGTATTATTACTGTTCCAGATGAGCGGCTGGATAAACTGTCGGAGATTGTTGTCCCACAGAAGGTACAACCAACCACGATTGAAATTGTCGATATCGCCGGTTTGATCAAAGGAGCGAGTAAAGGTGAAGGCCTGGGCAATCAGTTCCTGGCCAATATCAGGGAAGTGGATGCTATCGTGCACGTAGTTCGCTGTTTTGAAGATACCAATGTAATACATGTTGATGGTAGTATAGACCCAGTGCGAGACAAGGAGATCATCGATATGGAATTACTTTTCAAAGATTTGGAAACCTTAGAAAAACGGGTCGAAAAAGTTAAAAAAGCAGCAAAAAGCGGTAATAAAGAAGACCAGCGCAAAGTCGAAATTGCAGAATCATTAAAAATTCATTTAGAAGCCGGGAAGCCTGCTCGTAGCTTTGAAATTGAAAATGAAGAAGCGGAAGAATTTATTGCAGATTTGTATTTGCTTACCAATAAGCCCATTCTTTATGTTTGTAATGTGGATGAAGCAGCTATCCATGATGGTAATGAACATACGGAAGCATTCAAAAAAGCGGTAGCGGATGAACCAGCAGAAGTGATCCTGGTCTGTGCTGGGATTGAAGCCGATATTGCGGAGCTGGACACGAAGGAAGAGAGAATGGAGTTTTTGAGCGAATATGGCTTAGAACAGCCTGGAGTCAACCGCTTGATTATATCTTGTTATAAACTATTGAACCTGATCACTTATTTCACTGCTGGGGTCAAAGAGGTCAGGGCCTGCACTATTGAAAAAGGGA
>CBDUIU010000645.1:0-3212 GCA_965367335.1 uncultured Saprospiraceae bacterium | reverse complement strand
CACAACCCACAACCCACAACCCACAACCCACAACCCACAACCCACAACCCACAACTCTCTATTTCTCCAAATAAACCGTCGTGGAAGGAAAAGCAAACTCCACATCCATCCGTTGAGCTAATTGAAGAATTTGTAGTAATAACTCTTCCTTCACTTTTAACTCCTCTGCATAACCCGGAACCGCCAAAAATGCCCGAAACATGATGTCAAGAGAAGATGAAGCCATTGCTGACAAATGCACGTAGTAGCCTTCCTTACTCGTATCAGGATGATTTAAGATTAACTGTTTTAGCTCTACAATGAACTGTTCAATTTTTTCCGGAGGCGTATCATAAGTCACGGACAGGGTAATATTAAATAATCGAAAAACGCGAAGTCCCTTGTTGGTGATGACCATATTGGCAATGGTACCATTTGGGACAGAAACGATAGAGGTATCCGTAGTTCTAATGCGTGTAGTTCGAAATCCGACTTCAGTGACGGAACCCGCAAACCCGCTTCCTTCAATATAATCTCCGATCTGGAAAGGCTGATCTATAAATATCAGTGCGGAGCCAATGAGGTTCTTCACCGTATCCTGCGCTGCCAAAGCGATAGCTAATCCTCCGATGGATACACCTGCTATCAGCGCAGCGACATTTACCTCTAGTAAATTTAAAATATGAAAAGTTCCGCCGATGACCAATACTCCCTCCATCATTCGTCGAAGAATCGGTAGAATTTGCTCATCTAACTTTCGCTCGGTTCCTTCTGCGTATCGGCCGGCATAGATAATGACCAGTTTGAGGATACGTAACAAAAGGATAACAAAGAATACGGTTAAAACAATTTCGAGCCCCAGGAAGACCCATTCGGCAAGATATATTGGCAATTGGATCACGGGTATAAACAAGCGAAGAAACCATACGATAATAATTAAACTAACCATGTGTCCAATCTTCCTGATGGGTTGGATATCCTGCTCCATCGGAATAAATTTCGTATGTGCAATCTTTCGTACGATTGGAATAATAAATAGACTCAAAATTTTATAGACCAGCCAGCTCAAAACAATTAAAATACCAATACTCAGATATTGCCAAATAGCCAGACCTAAAAAAGTATTCTGTCCCATCCTGGGAAGGATATTTAATAAGGTGGCTGTACCAAAAGGATATACTGCTTTATGTAATTGTGGAATTTTACGGCTCGTTTCTGTAGAGTAATACCATTTACCTTCTACTTTTTCCAGATATACATCCGGTAACTTATCCGGGAAAGGGGTGTAATAAGCTTTATTCGAAATACTATCTATATAGTCGTTTTGATGAGGAATCAGGTTGAGGTGTACATAGAGCCCCTTACCGTCCAGAATTTGTTTGAGTTGCTTTGCTCGCTGCTGCCTTTGGGAGCTATCTCCCTGGTGAAAAGTTCTCGCAGCGAGTTCAGGATGATAACTGTCCGGCTGTAAAAAGTATAAATGCACATACATCGTATTGAACGGACTTTCAAGTGTAATATCCGGGGCATTTTCTTCCTGAGCAGTTAAATTATTAAATGTGAAGAAAAAAAATGTGATAAAAAAAACAATGGTATACTTCAATGGCTGAGTCATAAAAATGCTTTTAATTCCTGGGTTTTGCGCAAATGTAATAAAGAATTCCTCGAAGATACAAGGAACGAAAAGTTTATAATTAAAAACTTTATGTTTAAAATATTTGCAAATATGAAACAAAAAGTTTTAAATTTGTATCAAGATGGAACGTTACTCACGGATTTGAGTGACAAATTGCAAACCCCTTTTAGAGCTTTATTTTACGTAGTATGAGAAACAAAAACTTAATGACTTATCCCGTTGGTGTTTACTATGATCGACTCAAAGCACAGATACGGATGGAAAATGCAGCCAATAGTAGTGTAGTAAAATGGCTAAAACAAAATTGGTTTAAGGTAGCACTCGTCGGTTGCGTCGGCAGCTTGATGTTGGTCAAAGATCTAAGGTTTCAGGTTGACCTGAAAGCGCCAACCTACTTGACTAATACTACAGATGCAGAAGAAACAAGTACAGCTTCAACGAGCTTGTTAGAACATGGACGAAATATTGGTACCCGGTTGGCCGGGGCCATCACCGCACCCGTAAAGCAGCTTGAAGACATTGAGGTCAAAGATGTCCAGGCAACAAAGGAACAAAATGCCGGCTTTAATAACCTCGGCAATACGTACTCGAATATGACTTATAAGGAAGAGAAAAAATTGAGCGTCAAACGAACAGCAAAGATTATCAAACAAGAAGCTTACGTCCAACGTTTTGCCAGCGTTGCTCAGGCAGAAATGAAAAAATTTGGTATTCCTGCCAGCATCACTTTGGCTCAGGGACTGATCGAAAGTAATGCCGGAGACAGTCGGCTCTCTCAGGAGATCAACAATCATTTTGGGATGAAATGCTTCTCGCGTACTTGTAGAAAAGGTCATTGTAAAAACTTTACGGATGACACCCACAAGGACTTTTTCCGAGCCTACGGGACTGCCTGGGAAAGTTACCGTGCGCATAGCAATATGCTTCAGGGAAAACGCTATCGCGGTTTGAAAAAACACGGTATTGATTATAAGGCCTGGGCCCATGGTCTTAAAAAAGCCGGGTATGCTACGGATCCTCGTTATGCACAAAAACTGATTCTTCTCATTGAACAGCTGGATCTAACCCAGTATGATCAGCTATAAATGATCCTAAGCCCAAAACCCTAATTACCATGAATATTTTTCCCCTCAAGAAGTTTTACTACTTTTTGAGAAAACTACCCCCCGGTGGACGGAAACGTTCGCCAAACACAATGGAAAGTACAGGAGGTGAGGCTGTCTGTAGTTCGAGTTGACTTTCCACTTTACCACGCTAGATAGTGATGGTGGGATACTTCCAGAAGGGATTGATGGATAGGTGCCTGGGGTACTAGCTGTACACTGCATATCTCGTAGCAATTGCTATCAAAGGCCAGCAGTCAGCCAGCCAGGAAGTATTAAAATAGTATCCGGATGAATTTAGCGGGCGTGGGTAAGACGAAAAGGGTTGTTGACCACAATGGTTGACAGCCTTTTTTCGTTTTTTAGAGAATGAAAAGAATCTTGGTCGCCAAACTCGCAGAGTGTCTCGGCAGGCCTACTGTCACCTCTCCCGAACGCAGTTTGGGAGAGGTCGAGCAGAGCCTTCAGCGATTGCTCGGGTGAGGGCGTCCGAG
>CBDUIU010000644.1:0-3213 GCA_965367335.1 uncultured Saprospiraceae bacterium | reverse complement strand
TGAGTTTTCAAGATAGCATAAGAAAAGCCTCTGTACTTGTACAGGGGCTTTTCTGGTTTACAGACCCAGGTAAATCAAATATATCTGTTCGGAAATTAAGACTTTTGAGCAACGATTAACAGGCACTCGGGCATTCCCTGGACCGGAGCTTCCCAATCACCTACGTGGGTTCCCATTTCGTCAACGTGTTCAATGCGACAGCCAGCACCCAGGATGGCCTGCATAAAGTCACTGATCGTCCAGTGGTATTCGTAGCATTTGATTTGACCAGCGTCACGGGAAAGAATGTCATCACCATACGCAAATTCAAATGGGCCACGGTTGTAATAATCATAGGCCAGGATCAAGTGATCACTGTCTTCTTGCCACAAGCGTCGCACCGGATGATATTCGTTAACCATGAACTGTCCGCCTGGCTTCAGAATACGCACGGCTTCCTGATAATATTTCTTTAAATCTCCTACCCATACTGCGACATGCCCTCCGGTATAGACCAGATCGAATTGCTCATCTTGTAACGCACTCAACTCGGTTACATCCGCCCGTAGGAACTGGATGGCTAAACCCAATTCGGTTGCTCTTTCCTTAGCCACTTCTAATTGCTTTTCTGAGATATCAACGGAACAAACTTCTGCTCCCATTCCTGCCAATGCAAAAGCACAGAGGTTATCACCGCTGCCTAGCACAGCCACTTTTTTACCTTTAATATCTTTAAAAAAGGGAAGCTCATTTTCGTAAAAAGCGAGACCTGGATCCTGATGACAATTGCGCCAGGCGCCTCTCTGGTCATGCATGGCTTTCCAGTTGGGCGCAGCAATATTCCAGCGGTGGCGATTGGCTTCGTGTAAGGTATTCATGAGTAGAGGTTTTAAGAATTGAAGTCAGCTAAAGAACAGGATTGTTTGAAACAACGTTCCATCTTACTGCACAAAAATCTTTTTTGAAAGAGATTGTCCATCGGCGTTCAGACGTAAAATATAAGTGCCGGTTTTTATCGCATACTTTATGTTATGAGCCCCAGCTTGAACATCACTTTTATACACTCTGCTCCGAAAAGCAGTATTAGAAATAGCGGGATTAGCCACATGATGCTTAGCGTCAAAAACTGCTTTAGACTTTCGCTCGGTGTGTAATTGTTTACTGTGATTTCAGAAAAAAGTCCGTTCATGGACCATTTATTCCTAATAAATATCGCCAGGAGAAACCCACCAGCCAGGATGCAAAAAGTACCAAAGAAATCGAGGATAAAATTAAAATATCCCATCGAAGGTTTGCCATCACTTATTTCTCCGTAGCCCAGGAAATTGGTAAAAATTGTCGAATTATTAGGGTCGATGGATAAGGCTGCCGGGACACTCAACAGAAATATCAAACTGCCAATCAGGATCGCAAACAGCCGGCGTCTCTTTTGTTCGTTTTTTGAGAAATAACTGACCGAAGGCTCAAGCAAGGAAATGGTAGAAGTGAGGATCGCCATGTTGAACAAAAGAAAAAAGCTGATGCCGATCAATCGCCCCCAAAAAAGCCCAAAACTATTAAACGCATCTACCAGGTTGATGAAAACTAACGGAGGGCCTGCGCTGACTTGTCCTGTTGTAGAAAAAAGCGGAATAATTAAAATACCGGCTAAGATGGCCACTACGGTATCAGTATGAACGATATAGTGAGAATTAGATACGACGTTAGTGTTTTTAGCTACGTGAGCGCCATAGGTGATCATTCCGCAGGCACCAAGAGATAAACTGAAAAAGGCTTGCCCGACAGCTTCTGTAATTCCAAACCTGCCGCTACTATCCATGGTAAATAACTTGCTAAAATTAAATTCGAAATTGCCGTAGTTGAGTTCAGCTCCTTTTACCATCGGAACAGCAATGATTAAAAAAAGCATCAGGAGGATCAACATCGGAACAAACTTTTTACTCACCCATTCAATTCCTTGCTGGATATTATTTGCTACTATGAGTATGGTGACGGCCATGAATAAGCCTGAAAAAAAGATGACCTGTTTTTCATCCGTGACAAAGGTGCCAAACAGCTGACCCGTATTCGTTGATGCAATGACTTGATAGTTGAAAAGGTAGAGGTAAAAATAGTATAATGCCCATCCGGCCACAACAATGTAAAAAGATAAGATGAAGCAGGTAGTAATTAAACCAAATTTACCCGCATAGCTCCAATACTTTCCGCCGATTCCTTCATACGCCCGGACGGCATCACTTTGGCCATTTTTACCAAGTGCAGTCTCTCCGATCATCAGCGGGATGCCCATGAGGAAAGTACAGATGACAAAGACTATAATGAAAGCAAAACCACCGTAGTTGAATACTCTGGCAGGAAAGAGTACCAGATTGGCAATGCCAACTGCAGCACCAACGGCAGCAAGGATATGTCCCCGGTCAGAAAAATGGATTTTTTGACTCATAATTTTTGACTAAGAAATTGTGGACAAATTGTTTAAATCGTAATTGAAATGATATGTGCAGACATCTTAAATTGCACCGTGCCATTGGGCTGTATGTACCTTTTACTACTCACTCGCTTCCTTTTTCTTAAGTGCTATTTCATTGGGAGAGGTTTAGAAAGGATTGATTGGATACATTGCTAAAGTTAGGAAATGTAGCTGGGCTTACAAAATAGGATAAGCTAAGCATTTAGACTATTCCACCACTAAGCGCGTAAAATTCCCATTCCTTCCCGGGTACCGAAGCCACTCTACACAAAACCTAAACCGATAGGTTCCTGAGACCTTTGGCGTCCGCAAGGGTAAATTTACTTTTATTTCTTCACCCGGAAGTAATTGCCCGAAAGGTAATAGCTCCGCGGCTGTACCGGAGTTGATGTATTTCTTGTGCTCGTATATAAACCACTTTAAACGCAACTCGCTGTCCGGAATATCATTTACGTAGATAGTTTGTTGTGTAGGGTTGAAAATTCGGACGGGTAAATTGACCAGGGTGTCAGCAGGGAAATGATATTCCGAATTTTCCGGTTGGATGCGTAGCCGGTTAAAAGCATAGTAGGCTGGCACCGAATGATAACTGAGCTGCCGGCCATCAGCGAAAACGAGGCTGTCTGTGCCGGGGTTCCAGTGATCCATGAGTAATGTTGACTGCCCTTGTAATGCTACTTCATTTGCGGTTAGCAGGTCATACTGGTCGCCAGCATAGGTGACGAGACTTTGCGAGTGGGCCATCTGGCGGGTGTAAAAACGAT
>CBDUIU010000643.1:0-3214 GCA_965367335.1 uncultured Saprospiraceae bacterium | reverse complement strand
CCAACTGCTTTTGATCCTATTTTACCAGGAGCAATACATGGTCCTGTTCTTTTCTAATTAACTAGTAATGCGTCTGGAAAGATTAATTATTTATAAACCCTAACAAATGAGACACTTGTTCTGGGCTTATTTCTTTTTTGTCATTGTTCAATAATTCCAAATTTTTCTGGATGAATCTGCCTTCCTGGAATTGCGCTATTCTATTCATCGCCTGAGCACTCATGCGGTCATAGGCAGCCGGGTGATCCAGGATTTGACAAAGTTTTCGGTTCAACAAGGCCGTATCCCGGCAATCAATCTGATAGCCGTTGACACCCTCATCGATCAATTCAGTGATCCCCCCGACCGGAGGAACGATGGCTGGAAGTCCATATGCCATACCTTCAATAATGGTAAGGCCAAAGGTTTCTATCCAACCATCGGGTCGAGAGAGATTCACAATAACCGCTGCCCACTGATAAAATGTGTGTAAATTTGTTTGAGTGGGGAAAATCGCCAGATTTGCAGTTACTTCGATTTCAGCAAAGTAAAGATCAATGTCTTCCTTCGAAGCATTTAGCACCAGGCGAAACTGGTATTTGGGATGGTGGGCAGCTAGTTTCACAAATTCTTTTACACCTTTATAGTCCTTAAGGGAACAGACCATTAGGATGTTTTGAGAGGAAGTAAATTCTTTCTGAAAAGTTTTGGCAGTTGCCAAAAAGGAGGGTTCGATCGCATTGGGGAGAATATGTACGGGCTTGTCGGCGTAGTCTTCCTGAGCCGCTAAATATTTAGATACACAGATGACTTCCGTCGCAGTCCATCTCACCGTGCCCAATAAGAAACGGTGAAGCATAGTAGGTTGGACGGAAGTTTCATGCACGTGATAGAAAACCCGGCATCCGAACAATTTCCCTAACAATGCAGCGCCAAATGGCAGAACGGTGTTGATATAGATTACATCTTCTTTGGAAACGATGCGCCAAAGCTGAACAAAAAGCAACAGCTGACTAACGCAATAATACAAAAGATGTAACCACTTATGAGGTGTTGCCTGGTGCCAAAAATAGTGATAATTAACGCCTTCGATATGTGATAAAAACCCTTTCCTATTCTTTCCGGTTAACAAATGTACTTCCTGCCCGGAGGCTGTCCATCCTTTGAGCAGTTGCATTAAGACCTTAGGGCTACCACTATAGTCATTTTGTAAATGACAGGCAAATATTTTCATGGTTACTGGTTATTACTTTCTGGTTATGGTTGTTGTGCGTCTATTGTTATGACTATCCTTATGAGCAAGCTTGCATCTGTTGCTCACCTCCTCGGTTCCAGCTTAATATCTCTTCGCATCATTGAGCTTGGGCATAAAGACGGAACATAGGCTCTGATCTTCTCCAGACATAGCTGGCGATTTCAAGTCCAACGAAATGATATCGGATTGAACAGATAAGTGGTTTAGACAATCTTTGGATGTGAAAAACAAGACAACCTTGTAGTCAAGGCTTAAGGAAAGGTGATGCTTCAGAAGTGATCCATAACAGGGATCATCTTCCACCATAAATAGTTTAAATATAGTCATTCATTTACCTATTTGAGTACTTAAAATAAGAGGTCATATAACTTTTTGGGCTATTAACCATCTTCTTTTCAAAATAGAGTATACAAATGTCTCGCATCAATAAGTAACCTGGAATAATCAAAGACCTTGCCTTATTCGTGTTTAAGACCAGAGAAGGTAAACGCTAAATGCCCTAAACCATTCAAGGATTTGGATATTAAGATAAAACACACTTAGCAATTACATAAACAATAGTTTAATTTGTACTTTATTGACTATTTATGTATTAATCGTGGCATAATCCTTGGCTTTTATATGTATCAAGAGTCGAGAAATATGTTATCTTATAATGACGTCCACGCTGGCCATTCCAATTCTTCCAATAGATCGTTAAAACAACAAATTTTCAGAGTTGTTATTTTAGCTTTCGTGGTGTTAACTACCTATGTTTTGATTAGCGATTATTATAATACGCTTTATCAAATAGAAAAACTAACACTCAATCGCCTTGAAGGTATTGTAGCGGAGTTAGCTATTCAGATCGATGGAGATTTACATCAATCGGTAGTAAACCGGAATGAACATATGGATGACATTCTGAATAATCAGGTCGATGAAGAGTATCAACAGATACATCAAAAACTGAAACAAACTCATCAGTCTCACCAACTCACCAGTCCTATATATACTTTTATCAAGACACCCAATACTGCTAATAAACTAGAATTTATAGCTACCTCCAGCGATGTACCTTATTTTCGTCATGCTTATACAAGTATGCCAAAGAAAGGGTATAAAATGTTGAACTATGGTGGAAGCCTGGGTAGCTATGAAGACGAATTTGGAAACTGGTTATCCGCCTTTGCGCCAATTCGAAATAGCCAGGGTGAAACGGTTGCCTTTGTACAAGCAGATGAAAAATTCGATACGTTCTTAAACGAGGTTCGAGCAAAAACCATCCGCAATGCACTTTTTAGTTTAGTAGGATTAAGTATAACTTCATGGATCTTAATTTTATACCTTCGTCTGATCTTAAAAAAAGAATACCAGCAAAAAGTATTATTAGAACAAACCTTAGCTAAAACGCAAAAACTTTCCTTACAACTCGAATCCAGTGAACAACAACTCAAAGAAAATGCTATAAAACTCGAACAAAGTAATAAGGACCTCACTGACTTTGCACATATTGCCTCTCATGATTTAAAAGCACCCCTGCGTACAATTCACTCATTTGCCCAACTCCTACGCCGCCGCCTGAACAAGCATGAAAATGAGGAAGTGCAGGAGTACATTGCTTTTATCCTTAGCAATGCCAACCGCGCTCAGAAACTCATCAATGGCTTGTTACAATACAGTACTGCTGACAAAAACTTAGGCGAACAGATCGTTTTCCCAATTAGTGATGCCGCTGAAGAAGCCAGACAAAGTTTAATTGCGAAAGTTAAAGAAAGCAACGGCATTAAATATAACCAATCGGATAACCCTATAGTAGAAATTGGTGCTGGTAAAGATCCTGCTTATGGTCAATTCTTCTTTGTTAAAGATAATGGAATTGGAATTGCCAAAGCTTATCAAAAAAATATCTTTAAGATGTTTACCCGTTTACATAATAGTGATAAATACGAAGGTTCTGGGATTGGGTTAGCCTTTTGCGCACGTGTCGTTGAAGCATAT
>CBDUIU010000642.1:0-3214 GCA_965367335.1 uncultured Saprospiraceae bacterium | reverse complement strand
ACTGAACCAACAGGCATATTTAACTCACTCAGTTTTTCAAAAACCACTCCTACCACTTCATTAAATTAATCAGACCTGTTGACGGCCAAGGAACGGGAGCGCACTTTTTCCAATGCTGCTTCGATCTGTGCTTCCCGTGCCTGTGCCTTGGCCTGTACCACGTCCATATACCTGCGGTAAGCCAGTCCGAACACGTTTCGGAACCGCTCCAGCGTAGCCAGTTGCTCGTCGCTAATGGGGGAGAAGGAGGAAATACTCAGCGCACCCATTCCCGTGGAATAAGAATAATAATCCAATGACTTCGCTTTGTCTAATTTTGGGTCAGGTAGATAGCCCAGCTCTTCCCGGTATTTTTTCCACTCCTCCATTTCGCTTTTGGCAATATGTACACCGGCAAAACCATCGCCTGCTTTTTTCAGATCCTCCGCCCATTTTTTCAAAACCGGATGGGAAGTATAATCCACTTCGATCTCACCACTTACGCCGTAGTCGGAAAAATAATAGCTGAGGATGCTTTGCTTTTCATCTTGATTGATGATGATTTCTGTGTTTCTGAGGGTGGTAAACCCCAGTGCTTTTAATTCGGTGAAAATAACTTCTCCGACGGCCTGTAATTCTTCCGGAGTTTGCATACTCATCGCAACCGCCCGCACCCGTTCAAGCGCCGTCTCGATTTCCAACTCCCGGTTTTTTCGCTCCAGTTCGATAGTGCGGGCCTTGATGGCATCCCGGAGTTTTTTGTTTTCTACTCTTAGTTCGTCAAATCCAAATGCTTCTCCGTCCTCTGTTTTGGAGTCGGGGTAGGAGCCATGTTGGTGAAGAATTTTCCAGCCGTCTGTCGTTTTTTCCAAAAGGGAAGACAGTCGGAATGGTGCATAAAAAATCCAGCCCTCTTCCGCTTTGACATACAAATCACCCAGTTCGTGCACCATAATATATGGGTCGTATGGGATAATTTGCGTTTTTTTATTTCTCGTCTCTGCCATACCCACTGTCTGATCGATTATCTTTTCGGTAAAATCGACAATTTCTTTTTTATTATTCCAGACCTCGGCTTTGGTGGTACCGATATTCCGGTAATCATCGGGAAGGTAAGACGCCCAGGTATGTAAGTCACCACTTAAGTAACTGCCCCAATAGTCTTCTATGACTGCTAATATTTCTTTTTCTATTTTCTTAGTGATTTTCATTGGGTACTATTTTGTAACACAAGCGTTTGCAAATCCTTGTCAAGGGATTCAAGCAATTTTTCCGCTCTCTTTTTTGCATTTTTCAAGGGATTTCTCACATACCAGTACAACTGGTTTTTTTGGCTTCTTAAAAAATAAAGATATTCCTTGTCTTTTTTCAATGCCTCATAATCGTTGGGAATCATCAACCTGCCCCCACTCAATTCTTTATCCGGGTCATTCCAGCTATTGTTCCATAGTGCATTGAATCGAGTAGGGAAAATATGCTTACTGGCATCTTCAATAATACTGGCATATCGATTAATAGAAACATCGAACTGTCTTTTGGCAAATGTATAATATGAGATGATCTCTTTTTTCAACATGTCATTAGAAATGATATTCAAATCTGTAGAGGTAAGGGTAGCAAAAACCTCCTGATCGAGTCGAGGTGTCCAAATAGCAGTTGAATTCATAAAATAGATATTAATAGAATCATGATAAGGCAAATCCGCTTTTATATGGCGGAGGAGAATGTTGATAAATTCATTTCTACTTTCAAAATCCCTGATGTGGGCATTCACTCTGGCGGTATCGGCTTCAATACTCGTTTTAAAATTTTGCAGCAGTTTTATTTCCTCAGCTCTCTGTTTCCGGTCCTCATTCCAGTTGTTGATTTGCAAAGCGATCAGAATCCCAATGACTACGAGAATGATTTCGCCGATGGCATAGAGGAGATACTTAGAAATTCTATTTCCAATTAAAAGCTGTTTACGGATATGTCGGAAGAATTTTATCATTGATGAATCTCCATTTTAATGTGTTGAATTAAAGCATCCATCTTAGGCATAAAATTTTCGATCGTATTTGTTGCACTAGAGGCTCTCCAATCAATATCAGCTAGCAGCCAGACGAATTTCGGTTGTTGTAAAAGGTCCTCTGGGACGCGGTTGACTACCCAGTAGTTTTTGGTGTTGTCAAAATAGGGTGTTTCACGCAGGGAGAGCAACAATTCTACGTTAGATCGATAGCGTCTGGTGGCATGCTCTATTTGACTTTGAAACAAGCCTAACTCAAAGTCAAAGAATTTGATCAGATGGTTTCGGATACTGTCATTGGAAATACGGTCAATACCAGAGGATTTCAGCGCATCATAGGGTCCCCGGTTAAACTGAAAATATTTACCAATATTTAACTTCCATAACTCTTGCTGCATTGAATCATGAAAGATGACCTTATTGTTACTGGTCAGGTTCGTAAAATGATCTACAGTATTGCTAAGGACGGTATAAGCCTTTATATCCCCTTGTAAGTTCAACTGGTCTGCTTCTAAGCCTTTTACAATTTCGGATAACATTTTTACTTCATAAGCATGATCTTTCTGGGCTTGATTCCAGTTATTGATTTGTAAGGCAATCAAAATTCCGATGACTACAAGGATGATCTCGCCGATGGCGTAGAGGAGGTACTTGCTGAAACGATTTTCGGCAAGCAACCTTTGGCGTATATGTCGGAAGAATTTAATCATTAGTTGAACTTATTTACTCCATTGTCGCAGCGAGACCAAGTATCGGTAGTCGATAGAAAATTAATGGAACCATTATCTGTCCGTGGCCTAGGTGCTGCAAAAGCCGCTTGAATGTGAATGTGGGTATAGGTCTTAGCCATGGTGTTTTTTTCATATACCGTACCTCTGGCACGGCGCTGGTGATCGAATTTTTTTTTCTAACAATATTTTGTCCCTCTGGGACTGGTCGGCTTCATAGTCCCGTTGAGACAAAGAAAATTAATGGAACCATTATCTGTCCGTGGCCTAGGTGCTACAAAAGCCGCTTGAATGTGAATTTGGGTATAGGTCTTAGCCATGGTGTTTTTTTCATATACCGTACCTCTGGCACGGCGCTGGTGATCGAATTTTTTTTCTAACAATATTTTGTCCCTCTGGGACTGAGTGCCTCCATTGTCCCGTAGGGACAAACTGTCGGTAGATAAAAATTTAATAGGAACAATATCTACCCGTGCCGTAGGTACGGAATATGTTAATG
>CBDUIU010000641.1:0-3226 GCA_965367335.1 uncultured Saprospiraceae bacterium | reverse complement strand
ACCTTTGACTTCGCTGGAAAACATTGAATATAAATATGGATGGTGTGACCCAATGACCAAAGAAGTTCAGTTTCTTGAAGCAGGCGCCAATCGCAAGATTGAATTATTGCAGTTGCCTGGCCCGGGAAGTCAGCTATCAATAAATGACCAGTATTTTGCACACCCTAAAGGCAACTGGAAAGGAACCGGGGTGGCTATGCCGGTATTTGCCTTGCGCAGTAATCGAGGTTTTGGGGTGGGCGAATTTGAAGACATTAAATTACTGGCGGATTGGTCGAAGCAAGTGGGTATGAAAGTCGTACAGATCTTACCGATCAATGATACCACGGCTACCCATACCTGGGTAGACTCTTATCCCTATGCTGCTATCTCTACTTTTGCGCTGCATCCCATCTATTTAAGTATTGATAAACTTGACGGGTTTTCAACTCGTATCAATCAGAAAAAATATAACAAGGCACGCACAAAACTCAACAAGCTGGAGACCGTCGATTACGAGGAAGTGACAAAGTTGAAATTGGAGTTCGCGCGGACAATATTTGACCACCATAAAAGCACCTTTCTTAAGAGCAGGTCCTTTAAGCAATTTTTCAAGACTAATGCGCATTGGTTACAGCCTTACGCCTTATTTTGTTTTCTACGGGATCAGCACGGCACGCCCGATTTTCAACAATGGAGAGAGGCGGCCACCTATTCTGAAGATTTATTGAAAGCGATGACTTCGCCCCGGGCTAAGCACTATGATGAAATTGCTTTTAGCTATTTTCTTCAATATCACCTGGACCAACAACTGAGTGAAGCGGCCGATTATGTCCGCCAAAACGGAATGGTCCTTAAGGGTGACATTCCCATTGGCATTTACCGTTACAGCGTGGATGCCTGGATTTCACCTCAGCTCTATCACATGGCTGCCCAGGCCGGTGCGCCTCCCGATCCTTTTTCTGATAAAGGTCAAAACTGGGGTTTCCCTACTTACAACTGGATCGAGATGGCCAAGGATGATTATCAGTGGTGGAAAACCCGGCTGCAACAACTCTCCAAATATTTCGACACTTTCCGGATTGATCACATTCTCGGATTTTTCCGAATTTGGCAAATCCCCCTGGAGCAGGTGGAATTCCTTATGACGAAAAACGTTTCTGTCAACCTTATATCCGCTGGCATTTATTAGAACAACTTTTTGGTGTAGAAGCCGAATACGTAAAGGCTACTTTTTTAGAAGAAAAACGTCCCGGTGTTTTTAGTTTTAAAAACAATTTGCACACGCAAAAACAGATCAGGTTATATTTACAAGCCATTGAAAAGCCTCACCTCGAGTCCGGACTCTTTCAGCTTGTTTCCAATGTACTCTTGTTTCCCGTAAAGAACAGTAACAACGAAGCTTTTCACCCACGTATTGATTTGCAAAAAACCAGTTCGTTCCGGGAGTTAGAGGCAAGCACTCAGTACCAATTGGATGCATTATATATTGACTATTTTTACAAAAGACAGGACGACTTTTGGCGAGCACAAGCCATGGTCAAATTACCGGCCATCAAAGCCGCTACCAATATGCTCATCTGTGGGGAGGACCTGGGTATGGTACCCGATTGTGTACCTGGCGTGATGAAGGATCTCGACTTTCTCACCCTGGAGATTCAACGCATGTCCAAAAACCCATTAACAGAATTTTTACAGGAAAAAGATATTCCCTACCTGTCAGTTTGTAGTCCCTCAACGCATGACATGTCTCCCATTCGGGCCTGGTGGGAGGAATCTGAACGTGACTATATCCAGCGTTTTTACAACAATGAACTTGGATTCACCGGACCAGCTCCGGCAACTTGCGAGACCTACATCGCAGAACGTATTTTTCAGCAACATTTAAACTGGCCCGCCATGCTGGTCATCTTCCCCATCCAAGACCTTTTGGCCATGAGCGAAAAACTTCGCCGTGATGATGTGGAGGCAGAGCGTATCAATGTACCAGCCAACCCACAGCATTATTGGAGGTATCGTTTACACTTGAATTTGGAAGTATTGAATCAGGAAGCGGTATTTAATGATTATGTGATAGGCTTGATTAGGGCGGCTGGGAGGTAAGGGACAAAACTAAATTGGCACTTCCACTCGATTTTATTTAGCTTAGTTGCTCAAACAATCTACTGCTATATGAAACGCTTGTGTACACCATTATATATATTCCTTTTTGTTGGGCTGCTGTCTTCAGCTCTAGCTGCACAGATTCCAGCTAATCCAATTGGCTTGAATCCACACGGGATCAAGTGGTCGCAAATCAAAACGGATAAGGTACAGGTGATCTATCCTCAGGGGTTGGATGCGCAGGGGCAGCGGGTTGCCAATATCGTTCACTACCTCTGGGATAAAAATAATGAGTCGATCGGAGATATAAAGCAGCCGGTTACTATTTTACTGCAAAACCAGCCGTCAATTTCCAATGGCTTTGTTACACCGGGGCCATTTCGGTCTGAGTTTTTTCTGATGTCCCCACAGTTTAATTGCAGTTCCGATTGGCTGGATCTCCTGGCCATTCACGAGTATCGGCATGTGAAACAATTTGGTAATGCGAAGAAAGGAATTACCAAGCTGGTTCGTTGGTTTTCGGGTTCCTGGGGATGGGGAGGCATGGCGGCCCTGGCCTGGCCGCGGTGGTATTGGGAGGGAGATGCCGTTGTTGCAGAAACGCGCTTATCTAAGTCAGGCAGGGGGCGCATGGCAGCGTTTGACATGGAGTATCGCGGCTTGTTAATAGATGGAAAAACCTGGGGCTATGAAAAGGCGGGAGCTGGTTCATTCCGTGATTTTGTACCGGACTGGTATACGCTCGGCTACCACTTAACCAGCTATGGCCGGGAAAGATATGGAGAAGATTTTTGGGCAAAAGTAGCGGAAGATGGCGTTCGTTACAAAGGGTTGTTCTTTCCTTTTAGTCAAAGTATAAATCGGCAAACCGGTAACGATGCATCTCTTTTCCACAAAGAAATGACCAACTTCCGGGATAGCTTTTACCAAGCACAACTTCAAAGGCTGGAGACTACCAATGCGGGTGCGCTAAGCCCTACACCACCCGCTAATGCTGTTGTTCATTATAATAATCCACAGTTTTTGGTATGGGGGTAATAGTTGGAGATGCAAATCCCCTTTGTACGACCTCCATAATTTTGTCTACATCAACAAGATGAGCTATAGCCCTCCGTACCCGCTTGTCTGATAACTTGGCTCGCTT
>CBDUIU010000640.1:0-3232 GCA_965367335.1 uncultured Saprospiraceae bacterium | reverse complement strand
ATGGCAACGACAAAATCACCAAATAAGCGTTGTTCTTTCAAAAAGAAAAAAGTGATAAAAAGAACGGAAAAAAGTGCAAATAATAAATTGCCAAATATGCCAAGCAGAGACCCCAGAAAATTGCCAATTTGAATGGGTTGAAACCATTCCCGAAGTAACTCTTGTAAATTTCCTTCCAGGGTATGTCCAGCTTGTACAACTCCAATTTGCTCCAAATAACCCCGTAAGCGCTCTAATGGCTCTTCCAATGCAGTGGTGACCGCTTGGTAATCGATATCAACCAGGTTTCTGGCTTGTTGAATGACTAAGGGTACAAACATCCAGATTAACAGCGATACGATGATTAAAAAGCTAAGCAAGGTAAGTACCGCAGCGAGGGTCTGTCCCACTTTAAACCGGGCAAACTTTAATTTGCCTTGAAAGAACCGCATAAAAGGCTGACCAACTAATGATAAGACCCATGATACCAAAACGTAGGCTACGATGTCACTAAAAAAATAGCCGATCGCACCAATAATCAACAAAGAAATACCTATAGCTAGATAACGGCTGAAAAATTTCATATTTCAAGCATTGGTTGCAGGGTTTTCCAAATATTGTCTGCGAGGATACGATGCCCTTCAGCAGTAGGGTGAATGCCGTCTTTTTGATTAAGTGAGGGGATACCTCCTACCCCATCTAGTAAAAACGGAATTAAAGCAGTTTTGTGTTGTTTGGAAAGGCGGGGATACATCGTTCGAAAAGCCGTTGTAAAGTTATCTCCCATATTTGGGGGAGCCTCCATTCCCGCTAATATAATTTTCACATTGGGGTATTTGGCTCTTACTTTTTCAATAATATGCTGTAGATTTTTTTCGGAAGCCTCGGGAGCGATGCCACGAAGTCCATCATTTCCTCCTAACTCCAAAACAAAAATATCAATTTTTTGCCGCTCAAGAATCCAGTCAATCCGACTATTTCCCCCTGCTGTCGTTTCTCCACTTAATCCGGAGTTAATTGCCTGATAAGGATAGCCCAAGGAGTCAATTCTGTCCTGAATCAAACTAACAAAACCTTTTTCTTCCGGT
The DNA here is from genome assembly GCA_965367335.1 of uncultured Saprospiraceae bacterium. Taxonomy (GTDB): domain Bacteria; phylum Bacteroidota; class Bacteroidia; order Chitinophagales; family Saprospiraceae; genus CBDUIU01. Next base: position 2,165 of record CBDUIU010000640.1, on the reverse strand, counting down.
GTTAAGCCGTAACCTGCTGTCAAGCTATTACCAAAGAAAACGATAGTTTTACGCGACTCTTTCGGCTCGGCAGGGATAGTCATTGCAGGAGTATTTTCTGCTTTGTCTTGTACCTGGTTATCCGTTTTTTCCGGTCCACATGAAAAACAAAAACCCAAGATGCCTAAAAGTAATAAAAAGTTGAAGTATCGCATGAATAAGGGAAAATTTATGGTTGTCTATAAGCCCAAATATAGAGAATTCGAATTACTGATTAGCTTTTAAGTAATAAAGGCACAAAAATTGGAATGATCTACTGATAATCCAATAGTTTTTTTTATTTTAGAAAAACAAAATTTGTAATAATATTGGATATTTAACCTGAAAAAGTAAATTTGCGCTATTATGATCGCAATGAAAAAAATCATTCTTGCTGAGGATAATCCGGCTGATGTACAATTAACAAAGTTAGCATTTGAAGAAGTAGCTCCCGGCTTAGAAATTGTTCATGTTGCTGATGGCCAGGAATTATTGGATTATGTAAATGCATCCTCACTTTCTGATATTGCATTGATCATGCTTGATTTGAATATGCCACGTATGGGAGGTATTGATGTGTTGAAACGTTTTTATCAAGATGAAGAGTTTAAGAAATTACCCATAGTAGTTTTCTCTTCTTCCGCATCACAAAATGATGTTTCTACTTGCTATGATTATGGCGCGAATGCTTATGTATGCAAGCCTATTGATATCAATGATTTTCATAATATTATTCGAGCTATTGCTTCGTTCTGGGGTGAGATCAATGTACTACCAGAGTATAAAGAAACAAGTGTATAGCTAACTAGGATAATTGACTCCTAAAAATCCAAAAAGTCGTATCAGCTAATACTGATACGACTTTTTCTGTGTTGTAAATAGTAATCTTATTTTACAAGATACTCGTAACATCCAATATCGGGCATGTTTTCATCACGCATTTCTCCATCAAGATCCAATTGAATGTTCTGCAGAGGCAGCGCTCGTTCTTCCACGACTGATAAGGAATCCAAATGATAATCTCCTTCGTCTAAATCAACAAACAAGGCATCTCCGATTTCAATGAATACACAGTTGTTACAATCATCCTTAAAATTTAGAAAGGGTTCATTATCATCTAATTCATCTACACGGACCGCACAATTCTCAAAACTATAATTAAAGGCTGCATCCGGAACAGGATACAAACCAATTTCATCTCTGCGAGAACCAGTGATAATACAATTGCGAAACCGGGCATCCAATGGAAACGCCCGATAGCGTGAACATAAATCATCAAGACAAAATGCATTACTCAAACTGACTGCCTCTGCATCCACCCCATAACTACCGATTGTACAATAATCAAAGGAATAATTACCGCCATATATAGTCCTGATCGCTCCAGCTCCATTATTGTACAGCAGGCAATTTTCAGCAGTCACAGTTGAGCGAAGACCTAATACACCATAAGAAGAAGTGTTATAAATTTGTGTGTTTTTCATGTGCAAAGCTGCGGATGAATCTACGGCTACTCCTAAAATGCTATTCTTAATTATTGCGTGTTCAAATGCATTACCCTTTGACCCTCCCAGAAAGGCAATCCCAAACCATTGCCCTGCTATATCCGAGAATTCTGACTCTAAGCGGTCTCCCTGGATTACCACCGGGTTTTCCTGGGTACCTTCAATCAGCAACCGTCCGCGAGCACGAACAAGGATTTGGCCATCATTATAAAATTCAAGCATAGAATCCCTGAAAGTTCGCTGAAGACCTCCATGCACATAGACTTTTGCTCCCGCTGGAATTCGTAAAGTGCAACCATCATCTATTACAAAACTACCAAAGATTACATAAGGCTTAGGGTCATCCCATACCTCCTCGCCATTACAAACCAAAGCCACTTGACCGCCTGACCCATTAGAATTGGGGACATAGTTCGCATTTTGCCCCCAGGCCTCTAAAAGTACAGATTGTGTTTCGCCATTGACATCAAACAACATCTGATCTTCCAAAACAAAAGGACTAACTGATAAAGGCTGATCCGGGTCCACTGTTACTTCTCCGAAAATATAAAGGCTATCTTTAGCCTTGATCTGCACATTACTTGCTTCGTTGCCGGGGATACCATCAATATTGAATCTGAACGAAGAATTATCTCCCCCCTC
>CBDUIU010000639.1:0-3233 GCA_965367335.1 uncultured Saprospiraceae bacterium | reverse complement strand
TCATTCCCGGGCTTATTAGTCCATCCGCCACCTCATTTCTCCCCTAAGGCCCCCTTGCCTCCTCTGCCCCCTCTGCCCCCTCTGCCCCCTCTTTCCCCTTTTTACCCCCTTTCACCCCATTCCACACCTTTGTGTGGGTCGCCCACCCCTACCCCGGCTTATCTTTGTTCTAAATTCACACTTTATGAAATTGATATGGAAATCCCCAGCGGCACAGCAGTTAACCTCAACAACGAGTGCACTGACCCCACTGCAATGCCAATGGTTACAGTGGTATCAGATTAACCAGATGCTGGATCATCATTTTTTAGGAGAAAATCGCAGACCAGACTTTCACTTAAACAATATAGTTGATCAATCATGACCACTACCTCTTCACAAAGTTTACAATCCCACCTGCTCATTTTCATGGGTGTTTTGTTGTTCTTACTCGGATTATTAGTCGGCTTAATAGTACCGATGTTTCCAAACCCACGAATGGGTGTATCCAGCCACATTGAAGGGGTGATGAACGGTATGTTCCTGATCATCCTGGGCTTAATTTGGCTCAGAGTAAAGCTGTCTGAGCGTTGGCTGCGCATCACTTTTTGGCTGGCGATCTATGGCACCTTTATGAACTGGCTAGGTATTCTGGTCGCCGCCATATTTAATGCAGGTGAAATGTTAGGGATTGTGGCCAACGGACAAGCTGGCCCATTCCTCGCAGAAAGCTTTGTAACCTTTAGTTTGATTTCATTATCCGTAGCAATGATTGTTACCTGTTGTACGATACTCATTGGCTTAAGCCGACATTACCGTGAGTTACAGGTTCAAAAATTCTAGTAGCAATAATTTTAAAAGACACTAAAGTAGATACCCATTCTAAAACCAAGACACCCTCTTTATCCCACTTACTGGGAAACCAGATTTACTCAACTATTATTCAGTTTCATTCACAAACATGCGAATAGGATTGTCTATTCTTAAATTTAAAAACAAACATCATGAAAAGGAAAGAATTTTTGAGAAATGCCATGGCAGCCGGCGTAGTAACTATGATAAGTCCGCTAACCTCCTCTTGCCAATCTGCTAACTCAGCTCACCCTGACAAAGTTGCTACTGCAGAGAATAACTCCGTGGCAGCAAAGGTAATCCGCAACACCGAAGGTAAAAAGGTCAATGTCATTGGTGATCAAATGACTTTTAAATTAACCGGCAAGGACACCAATGGCCAATTCACCCTAATCGAAGAGTTTAATGATCCTGGCGTCGGGATTCCATTACACGTACATGAGCATGAAGATGAAGTGTTCAAAGTTTTAGAAGGCGAAATGGAACTTGTAGTGGATGGTAAAACTACCATATTAAAAGCCGGTGATATCGGTTATGGTCCTCGTGGAATTCCTCATGCCTGGAGGATTGTAGGGGAACAAAAAGCAAAAGTAATATTAACTGTTTTTCCTTCTGGCATAGAAGTCATGTTTGAAGAATTAGGGCAATTGCCTGCTGGCCCTCCTGACTTGGCAAAGGTGGGTGAAATATGTGGGCGATACGGTATTCGCTTCGTTTGACATTATGGTCAAAAACCCCAAAAAACCTACTTCAAGCGCCTTAGCACTTGATTGCTTTTGTACACCCCCAAGACTTTAGATGCTGCTTCTAATTTTAAAACTTAAAACAAGATCAAATGAAAATCAATTATTTTTTTCTGATACTTTTCGCTGCTGTTCTTTGTGCTTGTAGCGATGATGACAATCCTACACCAGTTCAAACAGAATTTACAGGTCCTCAAGTGGCTGTTGGTGACGGTTTTGCATGGACCATTATCACAACAAATGAAAATGGCGAACCGCAAAGCATTGGAATACAGTTTGATGAAAGTGCATTGCAAAATCTGCCCTCGGGTTCTATGCACGCTGATGAATTCACCTTGCAGTTACCAACGGAAGTACAGGTCACTCCTTTTGACCACGTCACCCTGGACTGGAACGAACACGGGCACCCACCTGCAGGTGTATATGACCTTCCTCATTTCGACATGCATTTTTATTTTATGTCTCAAAGCCAACGAGACCAAATTGGACCAAATGACACCACTGAATTTAACAAGCCACTTTCAGAAGAATTCTTACCGCCCGGCTACTTAGAAACCCCTGGTGGCGTGCCGCGCATGGGCGCTCATATCATTGACCTGATGTCACCAGAAAATGCAGGTACCGGAATTTTTGAGCATACTTTTATCTATGGAAAATATGACGCCAAAATTAATTTTTTCGAGCCAATGGTCACCAAGGATTTTCTGGACAGCAAAACTTCTATAACAAAAGAAATACGTCACCCCGACCAATGGCAACGTCCCGGTTATTATCCCAGCCAATATCGAATTGAATTTATCGAGGAATCAAACGTTTACGAGATCATACTCGAAAACTTCATCCAAAACTAAATAACACAAGGTTTGCTGAATCCTATTCCATAATCATGAATAGCTTTAGCAAACCTTAATCTGATTTTGTTTGATTATCTTTAAATCAACTTAACAACGTCATCATGAGTATAAAAATAATCGGGGCCGGATATGGCCGAACAGGAACCAAATCATTACAGTTAGCACTGGAACAATTGGGCTATCAAAAATGCTATCATATGGAGGCCTTATTCCGAAACCCAGCTGGGGTTAAACACTGGAAGGATGCCTATCACGAAAAGCAAGTAGACTGGGATGCACTCTTTCAAGGGTATCAAGCTATTGTGGATTTTCCCGGAAGTATGTATTATCGGGAATTGGCAGCACACTATCCCGAGGCAAAAGTCATCCTGACTATCCGTGATCCGGAACGATGGTACGCCAGTGCCCGCAAAACCATCTTTGCTTTTGATCCCGGCCCGGCTATCAAATTAAAGCTGTTGGCTAAAATGCCTTTTTCAGCTACGGCCAGAAATTTTTTCCAGGTTATTCAGCTCAATGATAAATCAATCTGGGATAAACAATTCGAAGGCCGATTCAAAGACAAGGACTACGCCATCAGCAATTACCTGAACCATATCGAAGCGGTAAAACAAAATATTCCCGCAGACCGACTGCTCGTATACGAAGTAAAACAAGGTTGGGGACCACTGTGTCAATTTTTGGGTCAGCCCGTCCCGGAAAATGCCTTTCCCAATACAAACAAGGGGGAAAATTTTCATGACTGGGCAAAAGGGATTGTACGAGATGTAATTTAGCAGTTTTGTATAAATCACATCAACATGTG
>CBDUIU010000638.1:0-3248 GCA_965367335.1 uncultured Saprospiraceae bacterium | reverse complement strand
GGAAATAACGTTTATCATTGAATTGGACTCCCCTACTCCAATTCTTTCCGGTGTTCCATTGCCCATTTCAACAAACCATTCTGTTCTCCATTCAAGTTTAATTTTTTACTGATGTTGCTGCGATGGTTAGAAACGGTCTTAGGGCTAATGAAGAGCATGTCAGCGATCTCAGCGGAGGTCTTTTGCCGGGCGATGAGTTTAAGGATATTGACTTCATGGGCGGAGAGCTGGGACAGGACATCTTTTTTCGCTGTTCTGGGTTGAATAAGGTATTGGGTGAGGCTGGCGTTGACATAGGCTTGTCCATTGCTAACAGCGTGTATACAATCGATGATCTCTTTTTCACTGCTTTCTTTGAGAAGGTATCCTTTCACGCCTAAATCTATTGCCCTGGTCAGGAAGGATTCATCTTTGAAGAGCGTTAATAAGATAATACTGGTTTTGCTATTTTCTTCGATCAGGGTCTTTGCGACTTCCATCCCGGAGAGATATGGCATTTCGATATCCAATACAGCAATGTCAGGTTGAATAGCTCTAATTTTTTCCAGTGCCTTTTGGCCATTCTCTGCGCTACCTACCCACTCTAATCCCGGGGTTTCAACGATTAGGTCGGTGATCCCTTTTCGTAGGATGGGGTGGTCGTCGGCATTGAAGATTCGGATGGGCATTGTTAGGTGGTTTATGGGTTTATGGGTTTATGAGTTTATGGGTTTATGGGTTTATGAGTTTATGCGTACCTCCGCACTAAGAGATAAACCTGAAATTTGCTTTAGCAAAGATATAAACAAAACGCCGAAGGCGACAAAAACCTTACTCAACTGGTTTATGAAACACCCTATATCATCTGTACTATTTGATTAGAAACAAACTTTGCACTTTCTACGGCTCCATCCATATAGCCAGGGAAAGTGGCAGCCGTCTCTGCTCCGGCGATAAATAATCGACCATCAAGATAGGGCTGGCGGAACAGAGGATGGCCATTGTTTTGATGGGGTAAAACGTGCTTAGGATAAGGAGCAAAAGTAAAAGGATCATTTCGCCAAACGGCCTCTTCGTAAGCTGTGAAATCGTCTGCCTGTTGACCAAAGTATTTGCGGAGTTGCCGGCGTATTAATTCCAGGCGTTCCGTCTTTGAAAGTGTGTAATAGGTACCATTTAAGAATCCTTTCAGCGCGAATCGATCTTCTTCTACATTCGTGTGATCATACATTTCCGGAATAGGGCCGACATTGCTGAATAGGGTGCCGCTGGAATTTTCTTTTCGCCAAAATGGGCTAGGGTAGGTCAATGCAACCTTAATGGATTCACCCATCCAGGTGTGAGTCTGTTGGGTGAGTTGAAGGAGGTTGGCGGGTAAAGCCGGTTGGATGTCAATCGTCTCTGTCAGTAAAAAGGGTGGGAGTGTAGAGATGACCACCGCAGCTTCAAAAGATTGATGATTGGTCGTCACTATTATTTTATCAGCTACCTGATGTATGGCTTGTACGCGTTGCCCGGTATGTATTGTGTTAGGATCCAACTCATTGGCCAAGGCCTGGATCAAAGTCGAAGTGCCCCCTTTGATCCTGAAGCTCGGATCGGTATTAGGTGGTAACTTTACGATCTGTGGAGGGCTGGTGGAAATGGGCTCATAAATTGCGCGGTCGCCAAGTTTCTGTTCAAATATTCCAATGTTTAACGCTTGTAATAGTGTTGTTAAGTGATGATGCTTTTTCCCCAGCCAGGTGGCACCCATTTCGAGTGGCGCATTTTGGTCGGAATACAAGGTATGTATGCGGCCGCCCAATCGTTCTCTGGCCTCAACGATCTGAACGGTGCTATTTTTTTGCTTTAAATAATAAGCAAGGGTTAAACCTGTGAGCCCGGCGCCAATAATGAGGATATTAGGTGGCATTTATCGCGTTTAAATAATTCTTTATTTTAAAGAGACTTTTGTACGTGTAAAAATCAAGTAGTAATTTCTATTCGATTCCCCTCCGGATCCGATACCACACTTTCATAATATCCATCTCCGGTAGTTCGTGGCTCCCCGATAATGGTATACCCATCAGAACGAAGTTGTTCCGTTAGGTCATTCACAGTCTCCTTGTTTCCAACTGATATCGCGAAGTGGGTCAAACCAAGATATTCTTTTAGTAACTCTCCCGTTGATTCGGGAACATTTTCCCGGTGCATTAATTCCAGGCGACAACCCGAGTCAAAGGATAAAAAATAAGAAGTAAACTTTTTATGCGGATTATGATAGCGTACCCCGGCCTTCCCCTGAAAGTAAGTTTCATAGAACGCTTTCATCGTTTCCAGGTCGTGGACATAAATAGCAAGGTGGTTGATATGCATGAACAATGTTATTTTAAGACCATTTTTCTAACCTGCTTCATGAAGAACTGATACCCCAACCATCGTCTCACCCGATACATCAGTATGGCATTTTTTCCCGCCACGTAGCGCAACTGGCTCTTTCCGTCCGTTGCAGCTTCGTAGACCACCTCCGCAATTTCCTCCGGTGTAGAATACTTTGCCTGTCGCTTTGGATCCGTCAATACGGCGGTCACCTTTTCCACCTGCTGCGTATAAGCTTCATGTTTTGACAAGACCAAAGAACGACTAATAAAGTCGGTAGAGATGCCACCCGGTGCAACTGTCTTTACCTGAATACCAAAGGGTGACAACTCATAGGTCATACTTTCGCTCCAGCCTTCGAGGGCAAATTTAGTTGCATTATACACCGAGTTAAAGGGAAAGGCAATATGTCCTCCAATTGAAGTTGTGGTAATAAAAATGCCGCTTTTCTTTTTCCGAAAATAAGGAATAAAAGCTTTGGTCACCCGGATCACACCGAGTAGGTTGGTATCCAGTTGGCGTCTCACCTGCTCATCACTAGCGCCTTCCAATGGCCCCGCCAATCCATAACCGGCATTATTAAAGACGACGTCCACACCGAGGTCAATCGCTTGCCCACAAGTACTTTGGATTTGTTTGGAATCGGTAACATCTAAGGGTAAGACCTGGATATTCGACAACTGCTTTAAGTCCGTTGCTTGGTCTGGCTTTCGCATGGTAGCGATGACCTTCCAGCCATTGTTGGCAAATAATATAGCGGCTGCTTTACCGAGGCCGGTAGAAGCCCCGGTGATGAAGATGGATTTTTGCATGTAGGTGGATTGGTTTTGTAAAAGCGAATATACGAATTTAGATGCTCACGGGAGTAATTAAACATCACTAGCTCTGATCGAGTAAGATAAGCATAA
>CBDUIU010000637.1:0-3250 GCA_965367335.1 uncultured Saprospiraceae bacterium | reverse complement strand
GCCTCGTGAATACTATAATTGGTGTTGGTTAATTCTTCCACTTTTTAGTTTTGGTAATTAAGATATGAGTGAAGACTAAAAAGGTGAAAATGGTCACAAAGGGTTGTGAGTTGCCTTCTGGCGTGTAGAAGTTATGGGTTACACTTTTGACGTGTAAAAGTTGTGGGTTTATTGAGCGCAGCCCCGCCTGGCCAGTCGGACAGGGAAATCCCGAGCCGCTGAAGGATGGAATATATAGTTTATAGTGTCCATACGAACCGAGTGATAAACTACAAATTTGCTTCAGCAAAGAGATAAACCAAACCGCCGAAGGCGGTATAAACTTTTATAAACTCAACAAACTCAATCTTCCTCAAAAAAACCAATCGACGAACCTACCCAATCCTTATCTTTATTAAAACGTACCCCGACCATGGCGCCTTTACTTAATCGAACGAGGTTGTTCACGAGGGTAGGGCGTGGTGCACCGGGTTCCCAGATCATTAGCATTCGGACTTCGCATTTGGCAGGTCCGCTGGGTGTTTCAACAACGGGAGAATAGCTGACCTTTTTTTGTAGAATAAAATTTTCCGGCTCTTTTACGGAATGGAGGTCTTCAGGGCTTAAGTCGATCAATACACCGGTGCCGGCAAAGGAATAAAGTGGCTTTAAAACATAATTATGTAAATCCTCCGGTATCGTTTTTACCTCACTTAGAAAACGGGTATCCGGAACATATTGACTATCTAAAAAAGGCAGGGTATACTTACTGATCCGGAAAAACCAGTTGGGGTGACCTACCCACTGCACATTGACATCATCTTTGAAATAAAATTCACGTTTCAAGTCCGGGTGCTGATCCAATTCATCAAAGATGACTCGGTTGTAGATCTTTTCAATCCCGATTTTTTTTCCGGCTTCGTTGATGTAAAACAGATCACGCCCTTCCTTTTTTAATTCACTGATACATTTGACCGGAATCCCTAAATGCTTTTGGGTACACAAAAAATCAATCCGGGTGGTTTGCTGATCCGGGTTGATCTCTAAGAGCACACCATTTTCCGGCTGGCTATCTCCAATAATTTTTTTACGGAGCAACTCCCGATAGCTATGCACCTCCAAGCCATTGAACAAGTGGTGATAATTGTCGGGGATATCAAAATGCTTTCGATAGCTATACGCCAAAAGATCCTGGTAATAATAGAGTGAGGGGAAACCCTGGATCTCAATCAGCTGAGGACTTAGGGTGCCTTCTGCATCAGCGCAAATTCCAAAATCCATTTGGAGAAACAAGGTATGATCATCTTCATTATTTACCTGATATTTAGGGATGATCGCCCCTTGGGTTTTTTCCTTGAAATTGGGTTGACAGAGCTGCGTACTAATTTCTTCACAGGCATCAATTAATTTTTTCTTCAAGGCCCGATCAACAAAGATGGGGGTCTCTGCAATGCGAAAAGAAGGCGTGTGGTTAAAACGTTGGCTGATTTTATTTAAAAATAGCTGGTAATTTTCTGCTGTAAAAGCTGCATTGTATTTTCTCCGGAGTGCAGTAACCATTGAGCGTATTGTTTGTAAGGTAAATTAAGAATCTAATTGTATTAAACCGACCAGTTTGCGCTGGTAAATTACGGGGAGGCCTTTCAACTGATGTTGCTCCATCTGTTGTTTAGCTTCAGCTAAGGTTTGATCCGGAGTGGTCGACAGCACTTCTTTGATCATAAAATCTTTTACCAACAAGACATCGTTGGGTGCTGCCTGTTCTGTTCGTTCCAGCAAGCCATCCGTTAATAGCCCGACCAGATTTCCCTTTTCATCCTCAACTGGCAGGTAAGATAAGCAATGCCATCTTAATAACGTAGCAGCAACCGCTAAACTATCTTCTGTACTTACGGTATGGATATCTGTAATCATAGATTCTTCTACCGTAGATGCGGCTATATATTGTTTTTGACCGTGAAGTTTCGGCCCTAAATTCGTCCACTCATGGACAGGGATATTTGCTTTTTGACAAGCTACCGAATGTGCGGTGATTGCTTTTAATGCAACAGCAGGAGTATAGGATTTTTGTAATTGCCTGAAATTCCTGACTTGCCAGTCAGCGCCATTCGTCTCTTTTTCTACCCGCTGTTCAATTACAGTTAAGTAGCGGTCAATATCTAATGGATCTACCTGATGTTTTTCTAATCCTTTACGGGCTATCGGGAGTAATTCATTCAAAATGAGTTCCTTAGCGCTTATTTGTTTTCCCATCCATTCAAAAACCACCTGGGAGCCATATCGGGCAGCTTTTAAAAAATTACTCTTTATCGGTTTAAAATCCAGGTCTTTCCAGAATTCAGTTAGCTCCTCTGGTTGTCCTTGCATGAGACCTACCCAAAAAGCAAAATTAGCCATCTCATCAATCGGGCTGGGGCCGGCGGGCAAGTAGCGGCATTCAATTCGTAAGTGGGGCTGACTTTTTGCAACCCCATAACACAGTCGGTTCCAGGTATAGGTTGTACCATTGTGAATTTTAATCGCGCGCAATTCCGGTATTTTACCTTCCGCCAATTCTTTGGTGGACAGCTCAAAATGATCAGAAGTCAGGATGAGTGGGAAACGCGCCACTTCTTCCTGGAGCAAACGAACCGGACTGTCTCTTAACCAGTCTTCTCCAAAAAACACTCTTGGTATTTTCTTTCGCATCTGGTTGGTGGCACTACGGGAGTCGAGACTTTGTTTGAACACGCCTATCCTGGTTTCAGCCCATAACTCACAACCAAAAAGCAGGGGAGAGTTGGCACCAATAGCTAATACGGGTCCGGCAATCATCTGCGCCCAATTGTACTGATTGACAAAGTCCTGAGCATTTACCTGGAGATGCATTTGAAAACTGGTGTTACAGGCCTCAAAAAGCATGGTTCCCAGGGAGAGGTTGAGGTCATCTACGCCTTGTAGGTAAATTTCAAAATCGCTTCCCCGTAAATCACTTAACACCTTACTCAGGGCATAGTACCTGGGTATTGGCGTCATATATTCGAATTGAAGATGACGATACTTTAAGGTTGGGAGAATACCCGTTAACAGAAGATGGTTATTAAAAGATTCCGCTACCTTTTGCCCTTTAGCTAATAAATGTAGTAGATCATTTTCCGTTTTACTAAAACACTTACCGGACAAAATAGTAGGGTCGAGGTTGACCTCCAGGTTAAACAAAGCCAGCTCATTGGTATAATGTGGATCACTGATCTTTTCCAGCAATTGCAAATTTGTAGTTGCCGGGAGAAAT